>NZ_JAMZBD010000052.1:0-11073 GCF_024158685.1 Halomonas sp. 707D4
GAAACGGCGCGAAGCGCGCCAGGCATTCGAGCGCGCGCTGCATGGCGGCCTCGCTCAGGTAGCCGCTGTCGTCGAGCCCGGCGGCGAGCTGAACCTTTTCGCCCAGGCGGGCCACCACTTGAAGGCGCTCGTTGGCGTAGTTGGCCACTAGGAGATGGAAGCTGTTCGAGCCGAGGTCGATGGCGGCCAGGCGCGTGGGCGCTGCGCTCTCGAGGGTCGAGGTCGCGTCGGCGGCGAGTGACATATCCTTTGGCATGCGGGATCCTTCCAGTGGTCTAGGGCAAGGTTGCGTGGCCTCGCGGCCGTTGTCAATTGCCCGGGGCTTGCGTTTGTCGCGGGGCTTGACTACCATCGAGCTACTGGCCCGTTCCAAACGGCTGACCGGGAGGCCCGTCGAGCAGCGCACCGTTTCGACAACCCCCGTTTCAAGGCCTCAGCCCGGAACCTTCCAACACCGGCCGGAATTCCAAGTCGTCAGAGCCCGTTGATCCTGCCCATGTCCGGGTCAGGTCGTATCAATCAGATGTAAAGCACCTTCGTCGAGCATGGCCTGCGCCCTGGCGTGAACGGCTCTATCGCTCGACCTGTCCAGCGGGATCTGAACGCATCATCTGGCGGAACGTCAACGCCTCCTGTCTTATTCCCGGCGCCTGGCGCCAGCTTCCATGAGCAAGTTTCTAACACACCGATGAATCTCACCGAACTCAAGCAAAAATCCGTTCCCGAGCTGCTCGATATCGCCCGCGAAATGGGTATCGATAACCTGGCTCGCTCGCGCAAGCAGGACATCATCTTCGCTATCCTCAAGAAGCACGCCAAGAGCGGTGAGGATATCTACGGCGACGGTGTGCTGGAAATTCTCCAGGATGGCTTCGGCTTTCTGCGCAGCGCCGACAGCTCCTATCTGGCCGGGCCGGACGACATCTACGTGTCGCCGTCGCAGATTCGTCGCTTCAACCTGCGCAAGGGCGACTCGATCTCCGGCAAGATCCGCCCACCGAAGGAGGGCGAGCGCTACTTCGCCCTGCTGAAGGTCAGCCAGATCAACTTCGACCGCCCGGAAAACGCCAAGCACAAGATTCTCTTCGAGAACCTGACGCCGCTGTTCCCCGACGAGCGGCTGCGCATGGAGATCGGCAACGGCTCCACCGAAGACCTGACCGCCCGGATCATCGATCTGACCGCGCCGATCGGCAAGGGCCAGCGCGGGCTTCTGGTCTCGCCGCCGAAAGCCGGTAAGACCCTGATGCTGCAGAACATCGCCACCTCGATCACGCGCAACAACCCCGAGTGCCACCTGATCGTGCTGCTGATCGACGAGCGCCCGGAGGAGGTGACCGAGATGTCGCGTACCGTGCGCGGCGAAGTGGTCGCCTCCACCTTCGACGAGCCGCCGGCACGCCACGTGCAGGTCGCCGAGATGGTGATCGAGAAGGCCAAGCGCCTGGTCGAACACAAGAAGGACGTGGTGATCCTGCTCGACTCCATCACCCGTCTGGCGCGCGCCTACAACACCGTGGTGCCGAGCTCCGGCAAGGTGCTGACCGGTGGTGTCGACGCCCACGCTCTGGAAAAGCCCAAGCGCTTCTTCGGTGCGGCGCGTAACATCGAGGAGGGCGGCAGCCTCACCATCATCGCCACGGCCCTGGTCGACACCGGCTCCAAGATGGACGAGGTGATCTTCGAGGAGTTCAAGGGTACCGGCAACATGGAAGCCCACCTCGACCGCAAGCTGGCCGAAAAGCGCGTCTTCCCGGCGATCAACATCCGCAGAAGCGGCACCCGTCGCGAGGACCTGCTGGCCTCCGAAGACGAGATGCAGCGCATGTGGATCTTGCGCAAGCTCCTGAATCCGATGGAAGATACCGCCGCGACGGAGTTCTTGATCGACCGTCTCAAGGACACCAAGACCAACCTCGAATTCTTCGAGGCGATGAAGCGCCGCTAGGGCAGGTCAGCGCGAAAGAACGAGGAAACGCTTTGAAGTATAACGACTTGCGAGATTTCATCGCCGCACTCGAGGCGCGCGGTGAACTCAAGCGAATCCAGGTGGAGGTGGACCCTTACCTGGAGATCACCGAGATCTGCGATCGTACCCTGCGCGCCGGCGGCCCGGCGCTGTTGTTCGAGAACGTCAAGGGCCACGACATGCCGCTGTTGGGCAACCTGTTCGGTACGCCGGAGCGGGTGGCGCTGGGCATGGGGCAGGAGTCGGTGAGCGCGCTTCGCGAAGTCGGCAAGCTCCTGGCCTTTCTCAAGGAGCCGGACCCGCCCAAGGGCTTGAAGGACGCCTGGGAAAAGCTGCCCATCTTCAAGCAGGTGCTGAGCATGGGGCCCAAGGTGGTGCGCAAGGCGCCGGTGCAGGAAGTGGTGTTCGAAGGCGATGAGGTCGATCTCGATCAGCTTCCCATCCAGCACTGCTGGCCAGGCGACGCCGCTCCCCTGGTCACCTGGCCGCTGGTGATCACCAAGGGGCCGCACAAGAAGCGCCAGAACCTCGGTATCTACCGGCAGCAGAAGCTCGGCAAGAACCGCCTGATCATGCGCTGGCTCTCCCACCGCGGTGGGGCGCTGGACTTCCAGGAGTTCCAGAAGGCGCACCCCGGCGAGCCCTTCCCGGTGGCGGTGGCGCTCGGCGCCGACCCGGCGACGATTCTGGGCGCGGTGACCCCGGTGCCGGACTCGCTCTCCGAGTACGCCTTCGCCGGGCTCTTGAGAGGCTCGCGCACCGAGCTGGTCGCATGTCACCACGCGGATCTCGAAGTGCCGGCCTCCGCCGAGATCATCCTCGAAGGTTTCATCTACCCCGACGACATGGCGCCGGAAGGCCCCTATGGCGATCACACCGGCTACTACAACGAGGTCGACACCTTCCCGGTGTTCACCGTCACGCGCATGACCCGGCGGCGTGATGCCATCTATCACTCGACCTACACCGGGCGCCCGCCGGACGAGCCGGCGATCCTGGGGGTGGCGCTCAACGAAGTGTTCGTGCCGATCCTCAACAAGCAGTTTCCGGAAATCGTCGACTTCTACCTGCCGCCGGAAGGGTGTTCCTACCGCATGGCGGTGGTCACCATGAAGAAGCAGTACCCCGGCCACGCCAAGCGCGTGATGATGGGGGTATGGAGTTTTTTGCGCCAGTTCATGTACACCAAGTTCGTGATCGTGCTCGACGACGACGTCGATGCGCGCAACTGGGAAGACGTGATGTGGGCGATCACCACGCGAATGGACCCGGCCCGCGACACCGTCATGGTCGAGAACACCCCGATCGACTACCTCGACTTCGCCTCGCCGGTCTCCGGGCTCGGCTCCAAGATGGGGCTCGATGCCACCAACAAGTGGCCCGGCGAGACCGACCGCGAGTGGGGCACGCCCATCGTCATGGACGAGGCGGTCAAGGCGCGGGTCGACGAGCGCTGGGAGTCGCTGGGTATCGGCATCGAGCTTCCCGCCTCGCGCCATGGCGGCTGAACCGATCGCGAACGAATTTTCACAAGAGGCTTTCATGAGCACAACGACGCCGAGCGCGCCCGCGCGTCAAACGGTTACCTGTCAGATCATCGATGTCGTCGACTTGAGCCCGAGCGTTCTGGGCGTCACCCTCAAGGGCGACCCGGCGGCGATCGATCACCTCCCGGGCCAGTACCTCGAGCTCGCGCTCGACTCGCACACCTGGGTGCCGTTTTCCATCGCCAGCCACCGCCGGGGGGATGGCGTGATCGAACTGCACATCCAGCACCGCCCGGAGCGCGAGAACTCCGCCCGGCTGCGCAGGCTCCTGACCCTGTCCGGCGAGCTCGACGTGCGCCTGCCCGGCGGCGAGTGCGTGCTCGACATGGCGAGCACGCGCCCCTTGCTGCTGGTTGCCGCCGGTACGGGGTTTGCCCAGATGAAGGCGATCGTCGAGGCGGTGCTCGACGTACAGCCCGAGCGGGGCGTGTTCATCTGGTGGGCCGCTCGCGAGCACGACGACCTCTACGCCGAGCAACTGGCCAGCGACTGGGCGGCGCGCTTCGACAACGTCCACTTCCACGCGGTCACCGAGCTCGAGCTCGCCCGACCGCTGGCCGAGAGCCCGCGCATCGCCCACCACCAGGGGCGTATCGACGAGGTACTCGAGCGGGCGCTGCCGACGCTCGGCTTCGACGATGCCCGCGTGGCCGTCGCCGAGTGCGATGTCTACCTCTCGGGCTCGCCGGGCATGGTCTACGCCTGCGTGGACGTGCTCGAGGCCCACGGGGTGAGCGCGCAGCGGCTGTTTTCGGACGTCTTCGCCTACGCCCCGCGCCCGGCGAAATAGTTTTTCTGTCTGAAAGATAGTCCTTCGGCCTGCGCGGTTGTCATTTGGCACGGATGCAGGCAGGATAGAACCACAACGCTTATCGAGCAGGCCCTTGGGCCTTGACCGGACGACACCATGACTTCTCTGACCCACGCACTGTTGACGCTCTTCGCGCCTCGCCTGACGGCGCGGTCAGCGTGCGTGTTCGGTCAGGACGTCTATTGGTTTAGCCCCGGTATGCCGAGGGCGGGCGCCTAGCCGCGCCCGCAGGCATACCGAGACCCGGTTGCCTGCCGAATGCAAGAGCCCCGGCGGGACGACCCGCCGGGGCTCTTGCGTTTTGGGTACCACGATTCACGACACTTTCATCGAGGAGTTGCACCATGACCGCTTACGCCAACGCTTTCGCTACCTTCATCCAGGGGTATGGTTATGGCTGGCGATTTAGCGTCGCGCGGTCGGAACAGGCAGCCACCTCCGGCCGGGCCAACGTGGGTGGCACAACCGAAACCCGATGTCCCTTGCCGAACGAGAACTGAATCCATGAACGCACCGATGACCGCCACCCCTGCCCACCTTGAGACCTCCTGCGTAGCGTCCAAGCCCCTGCCACTGCCGGCACAGCTGCTCGAGCGCATCCGCGTCGATGCTGTTCTGAGCGAGCGGCTCGACCGGCAGCGCCAGGCCGTCCAACGCATCCTCGCAGGCGACGACAAGCGCCTTTTGGTCGTGGTCGGCCCCTGTTCGATCCATGACCCGGACGCCGCCCTCGAGTACGCCGACCGCCTGGCCACGCTCAGCGAGCAAGTCAGCGAGCAGCTTTTGCCGGTGATGCGCGTCTACGTCGAGAAACCGCGCACCACCGTTGGCTGGAAGGGCCTGGCCTACGACCCGGACATGAACGGCGAGGGCGACATGGCGCGCGGGCTGACCCGCTCGCGAGAACTGATGCACGCGGTCGCCGCGCGCGGCCTGCCGGTGGCCACGGAGCTTCTTCAGCCCATGCTCGCGCCGTATCTCGAGGATCTTCTGAGCTGGGTGGCGATCGGCGCGCGCACCACCGAATCCCAGCTCCATCGCGAGCTCGCCAGCGACCTGCGCGCCGCGGTGGGCTTCAAGAACGCCACCAGCGGCGACCTGCAGGTGGCCATCGACGCCATGCAGTCCGCCGCCCATCCGCACCAGCGCTTCGCCCAGGACGCCCAGGGCCGCCCGGTGATGCGCCAGAGCGCCGGCAATGCGCACACCCACGTGGTGCTGCGCGGCGGCCACGGCGAGCCCAATTACCAGGCACACCACGTGCGCGCCGCCACCGCCCGGCTGCGCGAGGCAGGACAGAACCCACGGCTGATGGTCGACTGCAGCCACGCCAACGCGCGCAAGGATCACCGCCGCCAGAGCGAGGTAATGCTCGACGTGCTCGCCCAGCGGCGCGAAGGCGATACCGACCTGGTGGCGCTGATGCTCGAAAGCCATCTTCACGAGGGCAAGCAGGCGCTCGACGCCGGGGCGCTTCGCTACGGCGTCTCCGTGACCGATGCCTGCGTGGGCTGGGAAACCACCGAGCATCTGCTCAAGACCGCCGCCGAGCGCCTGGCCGGCCAGTGAGCCTTGCGTTGGCGGGTGCGCTTGCCAAGCCCGGGCATCGCCGTATGATGGGCGCTATTTGAGCGGAGACGAGCGATGGCCTTCACCCTGCAAGAGCAGAGCCCCGAGCGCTACCGGCGCAAGGCGCGCATGATCAGCGTGATGATGGTCGGCCAGTTGATCATCTTCGGCATGCTGTTCTCGCTTCTGCTGAGCAGCGCGCTGGAGAGCGCCCTGTGGGCCCACGGGCTCGGCATCCTGCTGGGGCTTCTCGCCACCAGCGCCCTGTTCGCGGTGCTCAAGGAGCGCCCCTGGATGGCCGAGATCAACTACGTCTGGCAGCTCAAGAGCCACCTGTCGCGCATCAACGGCTACCAGGGCGCGCTCGAGCGGGAGGCGGCGCAGGACAACCGCGCCGCGCTCGATATCCTGAGCTTCTACCATGCCGGGGTCGATCAGGTGGTTGCGCTCAACGACCGCGCCCCGCAGGACGCCAAGCGCCAGGCGCAGAAGGCGCGAATCAGCCAGCGGCGCCGCACGCTCGGCATGCCCGAGCAGGCGGCGAGCTTCGATCCGAACGATCTCGGCGCCTTCACTCGCGACTAGCGCTCGACGCGCTATCAGAAAAAATACAGGGAACTCCATGCTCGATGCGACCCTTCTCACGTCGGCGCTCTCCAAGGCGACGTTTCTCAAGGGCGTGGGCGCGCTTTGTCTCGGGGCCGGCCTTGCCGGCTGCGCCAGCGCGCCGACGCCACCGCCGATGACCCCCGTCGCCGGCAATGCCGCGCCGCTTCTGCCCTCGGCGCTGTTTCCCGGCAGCGCCGAACGCTTCCAGGCCTGGCACTGCCAGCCCGCCAACCAGCACCTCGTCGGCGCCGACAACGACCAGGCGCTGCGGCTGTGGTCGCTGCACGGCGCCTGGCAGTTGCCTCGGGCCGTGGTGGCCGACGGCGCGCGCTATCAGGACGGCGAGATCAGCGTCTGGGATCGCGGCGAGCGCGCGCTGGTGGAAACCCCGCGCGGCCAGCTTCAGTGCCAGCAGGCAGGCGAGCGCAAGGCGCTGACCCGGGCCGACAATCCCGGCGTGATGTTCAAGGCCGAAGGGCGCGAGCCCTCTTGGCAGGTGACGCTCGCCCACGACGTGCCGACGCTTGCCATCGAGACCGCCACGGCGCCGGCCACGCGGCAGCCCTACATGATCAGTGTGCTGGACAACCAGGCCGGGCGGGTGGTGCTCGAGAGCGCCGACGTCGAGCCCTTCTTTCGCCTGCGCATCGATGCCGGCGCCTGCTTCGACAAGGCGAGCGGCGCGCCGTACCCCGCCCGGGTCACGCTCACCTACCAGGGCGAGCAGTACAGCGGCTGCGGCCAGGGCATCGCGCCCTAGGGCGCCTGGCAGGCGTAGCGCGTATCCGCCACCCGCCATTCGGGTGTGATCAGGGCACTGGCGCACAGCGCGTTCTCGTCGCCCAGCGCCCGGCGGGCGAGTTGTCCCAGCGCCTCACGGCTCAGGCCTCGCTCCGAGGGCCGCTGTTCGCTCGCCGCCACCGCTTGCCACTCTCCGTTCTCCCGGGTGGCCAGGGTGAAGGTGAACGGGTGAAAGCCCGGAAAGCCCAGGCGCAGGTCGGTGGCGGTCAGGGTCTCCACGCCGTCGATGGGCTCGATGTCGTAGCGCAGGAACGTCCCGCTGAACCAGGCGAGCCGCTCTCCCTTGGCCGTCGACAGGGCGATCTCCTCGAGCGGCTGCCGCTCGCGCTGGAAGGTCTCGAGGTGCGGCGCCTCGTCGTCGAAGACGCTGACGAGACTCTCGGCGTACCGCTCGTTTTCCACCACCGTGGCCCGCCACAGCAAGATGTTGAAGGGCGTGGGCTGGACGATGCGCGGCGCCTGTGACAGCCCCTGCGCCTCGAGCACCGGCACCAGGCGTGCTTCGACCACGCCCTTCATGCCCGCCGCCACCAGCAGATAAAGGCTCGAGAGCAGCAGCCCGAGGGCGCAGTAGTGCACCACCCGGCGCGACACGCAGGCGGCGATGAGCCCGCCCAGCAGGGCCAGGGTGTAGAGCGGGTCGATGATGAACACGATCGGCCAGGCGGCGGGGGGGACGTCCAGCGGCCAGAGCAGCTGGGTGCCGTAGGTGGTGAGCGCGTCGAGTAGCGGGTGGGTGACCAGCGCCAGGGTGAAGAAGCACCACCAGCAGACGAGCGACAGGCGCGGGCGGACGAAGTATCGGCACACCAGCGCCAGCAGGGTGCCAAGCCCCGTCAGCACGAACAGCGAATGGCTGAAACCGCGGTGCTCGGTGACGTTGGCGATGGCATCGCCGTAATCCAGCACCACGTCGAGATCCGGCAGGGTGCCCAGCAGCGCGCCGATCAAGACGGCCTTGCGGCCCAGACGTCGGCCCATGACGGCGCCGCCCACGGCAGCCCCCAGGGCGGCTTGTGTGATCGAGTCCACGGTGATTCCTTGGCAAGAGAAGGGGAGAGTGGCTTTATTATGCGACATTGTCTTGATCGTCGTCGCGTGTAGCGGTGTTGTACAGATTAAACGCGGGTGCCGCGCTTCAGCGATTGCTCAATCCCGGCTATTCTGTTCCCATTATCCCGCTTGCATCTTCACTTATCGCCACCGATAGAAGGGAGTCTCTATGCAGTTTCTACATACCATGGTGCGTATTCGCGACATCGACGCTTCGCTGCGTTTCTACTGCGACCTGCTGGGCCTTCAGGAGGTGCGCCGCAAGGAGAGCGAGAAGGGTCGCTTCACGCTGATCTTCCTCGCCGCGCCGGACGACGTCGAGCGCTCCGAGCGCCTCACCGCCCCGGAGCTCGAGCTGACCTACAACTGGGACCCGGAAGAGTACGACGGCGGGCGCAACTTCGGCCATCTCGCCTACCGCGTCGATGACATCTACGCGCTGTGCGACAAGCTTCAGCAGGCCGGCGTCACCATCAACCGCCCGCCGCGCGATGGTCACATGGCCTTCGTCAAGTCGCCGGACGGCATCTCCATCGAGCTTCTGCAGAAAGGCGAGGCGCTGCCCGCCCAGGAGCCCTGGGCCTCCATGGAAAACAGCGGCAGCTGGTAACGCAGAGGAGCGTTTGGGGTGAAAAGACACTTGTTGAGCGTTTTGGCCGTGAGCACCGCGCTGGTGCTCGCCGCCTGCAGCAGCACGCCGGATAACGCCTCCCGCGCGCCGGTCTCCCAAGGCGAGGGCGGGCTTTCCGGGCCGCTGGTGGGCACGCGTTGGAACCTGCTTTTGATGGGCACCGACGAGCGGCTGTCCATGCCACAGCCGGCGTTTTTCCAGATCACGCGCGACGGCAAGATTGCCGGCAGCGACGGCTGCAACACCTTCAACGGCACGGTCGGGCTGGGCGAGAGCCAGCGCATCGAAGTGGGCGAGCTCGCCACCACGCGCATGGGCTGCGCCAAGCTCGAGGACGCCAAGCGGGTGACCGGCATGCTCGAGAACGCCTACCGCTACCTGATCGATCACGACCGGGTGGTGTTCTTCGGCCCGGACAGCCGCGTACTCGGCGGCTGGCGCAAGGCGAACTAGGTCTTGGCAGCAGACAAGGCTCGCCTCGAGGCGGTGTGGCGTATCGCGCGCGATGCCGCCAAGGCCATCATGACGCTCTACCGGGACGAACTCACGGTCACGCTCAAGGCCGACCAGAGCCCGGTCACCCAGGCCGACCTGCTCGCCAACCGCTGCATCGTCGCGGCGCTCGAGCGCCTCGACCCCGCCACCCCGATTCTCTCCGAGGAAAGCGTGGAGCGTTTTTCGGGCCCCGCGGAGGACGCCACCTACTACCTGGTCGACCCGCTGGACGGTACCAAGGAGTTCATCAAGCGCAACGACGAGTTCACCGTCAACATCGCGCTGATTCGCCAAGGGGCGCCGGTGCTCGGCGTGGTGGTGGCGCCGGCGCTCGACGAAAGCTACCTGGCGGCCCACGGGCTGGGGGCCTTCAAGGTGATAGGCGAGGGCGACTGGCGACCCATTCATACCCGGGCGCCGGGTGCTGGCGGCTTTCACGTGCTGGGCAGCCGCTCGCACCGCGATGCGCGCTTCGACGACTGGCTGGCCGCACTCGGTCCGCACCGGGTGACGCCCATGGGCAGCTCCTTGAAGGCGTGCCGGATTGCCGAAGGCGCGGCGGACGTCTATCCACGCTTCGGGCCGACCAGCCTGTGGGATACCGCCGCCGCCCAGGCGGTGGTCGAGGCGGCCGGCGGCTGCGTGATCGACGCCCAGGGCCAGCCGCTGAGTTATGCCGCCCCGAGCCAGGTGCAGAACCCGAGCTTTTTCGTCTGGGGGCGACGCCCCTGAGCGGTTGACAAGCGCTGGCAAGGCAGGGCGTTGCGTGATAGACTACGCCATCCTCTCAGACAAGACCCGTGGACGGGCAGCGACCAGACTGCGCGTTTCACTCTCTGGCAGAGCGAAAAAGCTCGCCGGATCAATTGGTTGTTACGGAAATGTCGAGCACTGGCCACGGCCAGTCGACAGACACATAGTTCATTCGTTGCCGATCAGGCAACCCTATTCTCCAAGGAGATACCAGTGGCGAACAGCAAGCAAGCTCGCAAGCGCGCCCGCCAGGCCGAGACTCGTCGCGTCCTGAAAGCCAGCCAACGCAGCATGGTCCGCACCTACATCAAGCGCGTGATCAAGGCGATCGGTACCGGTGACCACGCCAAGGCGATGGAAGAGTTCAAGGCCATGCAGCCGGTCGTCGACCGCATCGCCGACAAGGACGTGCTGTCCAAGAAGAAGGCCGCACGCCTGAAGAGCCGCTTGAACAAGCGAATTAAAGCGCTGGCAGCGTAAGCCGGCAGCGTCTTGGAAAAAACCGGCTACGGCCGGTTTTTTTGTGCCCGTACCCACCCAGGATCGACGGACCACGATGACCGAACCCTCCTCTGAACCGACCCAGGTCGCCAAGCGCGGATTGATGCACTCGGGGCTGGTGGTCAGCTCGATGACCATGCTGTCCCGCGTGATGGGGCTGGTACGCGACGTGGTGGTGGCGATGTTCCTCGGTGCGGGCAACGGGGCGGATGCGTTCTTCGTCGCCTTCAAGATTCCCAACTTCCTGCGTCGGCTGTTCGCCGAGGGGGCCTTCAACCAGGCCTTCGTGCCGGTGCTGTCGGAGTACTCGACACGCCGCGACAAGCAGGAGATC
>NZ_JAMZBD010000053.1:0-10987 GCF_024158685.1 Halomonas sp. 707D4
GCCCTGGGCCAGGTCGCAGCCCAGCGAGAGCAGCGCCTCGGCGTGGGCCAGCGTCTCGACCCCCTCGGCGATCATGGGCTTCTTGAAGCGGTTGGCCATGTAGATCACGCTCTCGACGATCGCCATGTCGTCCTGGTCGACGAGCATGTCGCGCACGAAGCTCTGGTCGATCTTGATCAGATTCACCGGCAGCTGGCGCAGGTGGGTCAGCGACGAGAAGCCGGTGCCGAAGTCATCGATGGCGAACCCCACGCCCAGCGTCTGGCAGCAGGCCATGTTCACCAATGCCGATTGGGTGTCGTGGATGGCCGCGCTCTCCAGCACCTCGAGCTTGAGAAGGCTGGGGCAGACGTTGGGATGGGTGGCCAGAAACGCCGACAGCCGCTGGCTGAAGTCCTTCACCAGCAGGTGCGACGGGCTGATGTTCACGCTCACCGGCAGCGCCGTGCCCGCCTTCTGCCACTCGGCGAGCTGGCGCAGCGCCTCGCCCAGCACCCACTCGCCCAGGTCGACCTCGAGCGGGGTGCTCTCGACGATGGGCAGAAACGCCGCCGGCGAGAGCAGCCCCTCTTCGGGATGCTGCCAGCGCACCAGCGCCTCGAGCCCGACCACCCGACCGCTGCGCATGTCGACCTGCGGCTGGTAGAAAAGGCGCAGCTCGTCGCTGTCGAGCGCGTCGAGAAAGCGCTGGCGCTGTTCGTTGCGCGCCTGCAGCAGGCGGTCCTGGTCCGGGTCGAAGAAGTGGTAGGTGTCGCGGCCGCGCTGCTTGGCGCGATACATCGCCTGGTTGGCATGGCGCAGCAGCACGTCGCCCTGAGCGTAGTCGTCGGGGTAGAGCGTGACCCCGAGGCTCACCGTCAGGTAGATGCTGTGACCATCGATCACCATGGGCTGACGAATCGAGTTCAGCAGCGCCTCGAAGTACGCCTCGTCCACGCCGTGGTGCAGCAGCAGCACGAACTCGTCGCCGCCCACCCGGGCCAGCACGTCGTCGCCGAACAGCAGGTGGCTGACGCGTTGGGAGAAGGCGGCGAGCAGCGTGTCGGCGGCCTGGGCGCCCAGGCGCTCGTTGAGGACCTGGAAGTGGTCGATGTCCAGCGAGCACACCGCCAGCGGCAGGTCTCTCGCCTCGGCGTGCTGGATCGACTCCTGGATCAGCTGGGTCAGAAGCTGCAGATTGGGAAGCCCGGTGAGCGAATCGAAGTAGATCTCACGGTTCAGGTGGCGCGCGTGAGCGGGAATGGCGGAGAGATCGGACAGCACGATGACGTGGCAGGTCACCCGTCCCTGCTCGTCGCGCACCCGGTTGGTCGACATCATCGCCGGGTAGAAGCGCCCGTCGTGGCTCTTGTAGCTCACCTGGCTCTTGCTGCGATCACGCAGCTGGACGTCGCCGGCCAGGCGCGACGGCCGGCCATCCTCGAGCGCGAGGATGCTGAACGACTCGAGGCGGTGGCCGAGTACCGCAGCACGCGAAAGCCCCGTCAGCTCGCAGAACGCCGGGTTGACGTCGCGGATCCGGTTGGCCGCATCGGTGACGATGATGGCTTCATTGGCATGACCAAAAGCCGTTTCGCCGAGCGAAAAGACGGCGTTGGAGACGACGACCGACAGGGAAGCGTCGCTTGGCGACGGCGCAAGGTCGCGATGTTGCTGGGCCAATGACTGCTCCTTAGGCAGATCGAATAGCGGGCGGCGCGCGACGGTTGTTGTTGATGGAAGATCGCGCGAGCGCTTTATCGTCTTGCTCAACCAATATAGCGGTCATGAGTCTAGTGTTCGGATCATCAGCGCACTCGGCGTGCGCTCGACTACTTTATCCGACAAAACCTGTACAGCGTTAGGTAGAATTCATTATGGCCATAGCCCACGTCTATAGGCCACCCTTATTGGCATTATCCGAGCATCGCGATCGGTCGCGTCGATCGAGCCACCGAGGCGTCGCGTATTTCACGGCGCCAGCGCCGCCGCGCCTAGATAGCGCTTCTCCCAGTACGCCACGTCCAGCGGCACGCTGACCACCTTGCGCCCGCTGCCCGGGGCATGGATCATCTGCCGGTCGCCGCGATAGATGCCCACGTGGGTCGCCTTCGAGCCGCTGCCGAAGAACAGCAGATCCCCCGGGCGCGGCGTGTCGGTGCCGGGCAGCGCCCGGTACTGCTCGTCGGCGGTACGTGGCACGCGCATGCCGGCGGCGCGGTAGGTCATCTCGACCAGTCCCGAGCAGTCGAGCCCCTTCGGCGTATTGCCGCCGAACCGGTAGGGCGTGCCGATGGCCTGCTGGGCGTGGGAAAGAATCAGCGCGCGCTCCATCGAGATGCCCGCCATGGCGCCAGGGGCAGGCCCGGGCGCCGTGGCGATCTCCTTGCTGGCGCAGCCGGCCAGCAGCAACAGGGTGAAAAGCGCCGCGAAAGGGCGCAGCAAGACGGCGTGACGCGGGGTGAACAGCGAGAGAGCGTGGGACATGGAGCACTCGACCGGTGGCGTTTCGGGGTGCCCTCATCATGGCCCAAGGGCTTGCGATTCGCCACTGGATCATACACTTGGCGCGTTAGATCATGGCGCGACGCACCCGCGCCGAGACCCATTCGGAGACGATGACGGTGGCGAAGATCATCACGAAGATCACGCTGACCTGGCTCCAGGCGAGGCTGTTGATCGAGGCGTTGAGCGCAAGGCCGATGCCGCCGGCGCCGACCAGCCCCAGCACGGTGGACTCGCGGATGTTGATGTCCCAGCGGTAGAGGCTGATGCCGGCGAAGGCCGGCAGCACCTGGGGCAGCACGGCGTAGTTCATCACCTGCAGGCGGCTCGCCCCGGTGGCGCTGATCGCCTCGACCGGGGTCGGGTGGATCTCCTCGACCGCCTCGTACAAAAGCTTGCCGACGAAGCCGATCGAGCGCAGCGCGATGGCGATGATGCCGGCGAGCACGCCGGGGCCGACGATGGTGACCAGCAGCATCGCCCAGATCAGCGAGTTGATCGAGCGCGACGAGACGATGATCATGAGCGCGAGGCTTCGCACCAGCGGGTGCGGCGTGGTGTTGCGCGCGGCCAGAAACGCCACGGGAAAGGCCATCAGCACGCCCAGCGCCGTACCGAGGGTGGCGATGTTGAGGGTGTCCCACATCGGCCGCCAGAGTTTTTCGGCGTACTCCCAGCGCGGCGGCAGCATGCGCCGGAGCAGGTCGCTTCCCTGGCGGCCGGCGTCCTCCACGAACACCCACATGGTGTTGTCGGAAATCACCTTCCAGCAGAGCAGAAACAGGCACAGCCCGAACAGCCAGGCGGCGAAGCGCAGCCACTGGGCGGCGGTGGTACGCCGCTGCCACAGCGGCAGGCCAGCGGAGGAGGTCGAGACGGGCATGGCGAATTCCTTGGGCGCGGCGGTTACTGGGTGAAGCGGCGAACGTGGCTGGAGGCGTATTCGCTGGCAAGCACGATGGCGATGATGATCAGAAGGATCGCCGCGGCGGTGCCGTATTCGTAGCGGCTGAGCGAGGTGTTCAGGGTCGCGCCGATGCCGCCGGCGCCGACGATGCCGATCACCGAGGATTCACGGAAGTTGATGTCGAGCCGGTACATCGAAAGCCCGATCAAGCGCGGCATCACCTGGGGCTGGATGGCGTGGTTCATCACCTGCCACCAGCCGGCGCCGGTCGCGCGCACCGCCTCGACCTGGCGCCAGTTCAGGTCCTCGATGTCCTCGGCCAGAAGCTTGGCCATGAAGCCGATGGTGGCGAAGGCCAGGGTGATCATGCCCGCCAGCGGCCCGAAGCCGAACATCACCACGAACAGGATGGCGATGATGATCTCCTGGAAGGTGCGCGACACCGCGATGATGGCCCGACACAGCGCGTAGATCGGCAGCGGCGCGATGTTGCGCGCAGCCCCCAGCCCCACGGGAATCGCCAGCAGCACGCCGATCACCGTGGAGGTGAGCGTCATCGTCAGGCTCTCGATCAGCCCGTCGATGATGTCGCCCTGGCGGCTGGTGAAGTCCGGCTGGGTGAACGCCGCTAGGAAGTTGACCGCCCGCCCCGCCCCCTCGGCGACCCGCGCCCAGTTGACGTCGACGGAGCCCAGTGCCAGCACTAGGTAGGCGAGCACGGCCACCGCCAGCGCCCAGCGCCGCCCGGCCCCGGTGATGAACGGTTGTCGCCGCCACTGCCCCTGGCGCGCCGCTCGAAGGCGCCCTTCGCTTGCGTGCAGGCTCATCGCACCGCTCCGCTCAGGGCGGCATCGAACGCCCGGGGTGGCGCCGGGCGCTCCTCTGCCGGCGCCTCGGGCTCGACGCGGGTGTCCCACTCCTCCTCGCCGTAGATGGTGGTGAGGATGTCGTTGGTCAGCTCGCTCGGGGCGCCATCGAAGACGATGCGCCCGGCGTTGAGCCCGACGATGCGGTCGGCGAACTGCCGGGCCAGCGCCACGTCGTGAATGTTGATGATCGCGGCCAGGCCCCGCTCGGCGCACAGCTCGCGGATCAGGCGCATGATCTGGCGCGAGGTCTTGGGGTCGAGGCTCGCCGTCGGTTCGTCGACCAGCAGAAGTCGCGGGCTTTGCAGCAGCGCCCGGGCGATGCCCACCCGCTGGCGCTGGCCGCCGGAGAGGGCGTCTGCGCGCTTGTCGAGAGCGTGCTCGAGACCGACCCGCTCGAGCAGGCGAAACGCCTCGCGCACGTCCTGCTCCGGGTAGCGGCGAAAGAAGCTGCGCCAGAAGCCGACGTAGCCCAGCCGCCCGGAGAGTACGTTCTCCATCACCGAGAGCCGGTCGACCAGAGCGTACTCCTGGAAGATCATGCCCATCGAACGGCGCGCCCGCCTGAGCCCGGCGCCGGAGAGTGCGGTCAGCTCGTCGCCCTCCAGGCGAATGCTGCCCTGGCTGGGTTCCACCAGCCGGTTGACGCAGCGGATCAGGGTGCTCTTGCCCGCCCCGGAAGGGCCGATCAGGGCCATCACCTGGCCCTTGGGCAGCGTGAGGTCGATGTCGCTCAGGGCGCGGTCCCCGGTCGGGTAGCGCTTGCCGACGCCTTCGAGTGTGAGCATGGAAGTGCCTCGTCTATACGGCCTTCGGCCGGAAGGCGGGCTTCCGGCCGAAAGGGGGCTGAAAATGCGTTCAGTCGCAGTCGTAGGTCACGTCGGTGGCGTCGGCGATGGTGCGCACGACCGACCACTGATCGGCGTAGGTGATGGGAATGAACTGCGCCTCGCCGGAGTTGGCGAACTCCGCCTCGAGCGGCGTGCCTTCCCAGTCGTAGCTGAAGAACGCTTCCTGGATCTTGTCGGCGAGCTCCGGGTCCAGGTTGTGGGCCAGGCCGTAACCGGTGGTGGGGAAGGTGTCCGAGGTGTAGATGACCTCGAAGTCGCCCTCGTCGATCACGCCGCGGGCGATCATCCGCGTGGCCACCGAGTTGGCGATGGCGGCGGCGTCGTAGTCCTTGTTGATCACGCCCAGGATCGAGTTGTCGTGGGAGCCGGAGAAGGCCGGCTCGAAGTCCTCGCCCGCCTGCATGCCGTACTCGGAGCTCAAAAGCGCCGACGGCGCGCGAAAGCCGGAGTTGGAGGTTTCCGAGGTGAACGCCAGCTGGCGGCCCTCGAGATCCTCGATGGTCTCGATGCCGCTGCCCGGGTAGGTGATGATCTCCATCTCGTAGCCGTAGCTGCCGTCCTCGGCGGCCATCATGGCGAACGGACGGAAGCCCCCGCAGTTCACCGCCACCGGCACGCCGCCGGTGTTGAAGCCGGCGATGTGCAGGCGCCCGGCGCGCAGCGCCTCCTGCTGGGCGGCGTTGGACTGCACCGGGAAGAACTGCACCCGCTTGCCGGTGGCCTCGCTCAGGTGATCGAGAAAGTCCGCCCACACCTCGGCGTAGACCGCCGGGTCCTCGACCGGCGTGTAGGCGAACACCAGCGTGTCCGGGTCCACCCACTCGGCGGCGTCCTGGGGAATGTCGGCGACCATGTCACCGTCACTGTCGGTATAGCGCGCGGAGAGATCCGCCGAGGCGTTCGTCGCGATGAAGGCCAGCGCACCGCAGACGGCGGCGCTCACGAGGGTACGGCGTAGGGACAAGGTCGTCATGCATCACCCGAGACATGGTTGGAAGTCTCGCTATCCTGGCAAGCCAAGGTGAGAGCGCCGCGACACTTGCATGACGCCTCGATGACGGCGGGCGAGGCGTCGCCTCTTCGGCGCTCGACGAACAGGCTGTTACCGGCGATCTTCTTGGCCTGGTGCTTGAGCTCGGAGAGCCGGGCGGCGATCTCGAGCGCCCGGCAGCGGTCGTTCTCGTGCACCGGCTTGACCGCGATCGACACGCTCACCCAAGGAAAGAAGTCCGGCTCGCCGCGGCGGTTCTCCACGCTCACCCCGCCCTGGCGCTGGTCCTCCTTGGCGTAGAACCCCGGCGCCATCACCGCGAAGGCGTCGAGGATCTGGCGACAGATGCCCTCCCACTGCTCGATGGGCAGCAGCATCATGAAGTCGTCGCCGCCGATATGGCCGATGAACCCGCCGGCGCTCTCCACCTGGGCCTGCAGGAGCCGCGACAGCGCGATGATCACCTGATCGCCCCGGGCGTAGCCGTAGGCGTCGTTGTAGGCCTTGAAGTTGTCCAGGTCGACGTAGGCCGCCGCGAAGGGCTCGCCCTTCTCCAGCGTGCGGGTCAGCGTCTCGTTGATCAGGATGTTGCCGGGAAGCCCGGTCAGCGGGTTGGCGTGGCGCGCCTGGCGCACCTGGATGGCGGTGATCTCGCGCAGCAGGTCGACGATGCTGCCCATGCCCAGGTACGCCCCGCGATCGACGATCACGAAATCCTCCTGCTCGATGTCGTGGCTGTCGGTGAGCTGCTGGCTGAGCACTTCGAGCAGCGTGTCCGCCTCGGCGATCAAGGGGCGCGCATCCGCCACCTCCAGCACCTTGCGCTTGGCGTAGAGCGAGTGGCTGTAGGGATTGGTGAACAGCGTCAGAAAGGCGTTGCGGCGCACCACCGCCACCGGCCGGCCCTCCTCCACCACCGCCACGCAGCGCAGCGTCGGTTGCTGGCGAAAGCGCTCGACCAGCGCCGGGATCGAATCGCCGGGCGAAACGGTCTCGATGGCCCGGGTGATCGCCCGGGCGGTGCGCCCTGCGCCGCTCGCACCGCCCGCCGCCGGCAGTTGCAGGGCGAGCGTGTGCGGCGGCTCCCGGGTGGGCCGCGCGAAGTAGAACCCCTGCAGCAGCGACAGCCCGCGATCGAGCTCCCACAGGCACAGGTGCTCCGCGGCGGTCTCGACCCCTTCGGCGATCAGCTGGCAGTCGAGGCTTCGCGCCACGTCGAGGATCGAGCGCAGGAACTCGCGCTTGGCGGGCTCCTGGTCGATACCGGCGACGAAGTGGCGATCGAGCTTGACGAAGTCCGGGCGCAGCTCCGCCCAGTGGCGCAGGCTCGAATGCCCGGCGCCCAGGTCGTCCAGCGCCACCTGGAAGCCCATGTCGCGGTAGTGATCCACCGCCTGGCGCATCAGCGCGTAGTCGTGGATCGGCACGTGCTCGGTGAGCTCGATCACCACCCGCTCCGGGGAGAGCCCGCTTTCGCGCAGAAACCCGAGCGTCAGCCCCTCCTCGAAGTCGCGCTCGACGATGGTCAGCGGCATCACGTTGAGAAACAGCCGCCCGGGCAGGTCGAGCGCGACGAAGCGGCGAATGGCGAGCTGGCGGCACTTGAGGTCGAGCTCGACCAGAAGCCCTGCCTGCAATGCCACGTCGAACAGGCGCAGCGGGGAGTGAAGCGGCGAGTGCTCGGGGCCGCGAATCAGCGCCTCGTAGCCGAACACCGCCTGGCGATTGGCATCCACGATGGGTTGGAACAGCACGTGGAGCTCGTCGCCGTCGAGAATGCGGCTCAGCCAGTGGGCGTCTTGGGAAGTCATGGAGCGGGTGCCTTGTAGAGCGCCGTGGTGCGCTAACAGCCGATGAAAACGATCATCGCGCAGCTTGCGACATCGGGATGACACTTTCGTGACACGCGCCTAGCGCCGCACCTCCGGCGGCGGGAAGCTCACCTCGCCGCCTTGGGCATCGAGCTGGCGGATATCCTGCGGACGGCCCTGCTCGTCCAGGCTGACCAAGCCGATGCCGCTGGCGTTGACCAGCCGCTCGCCGGCTTGCGCCCTGCTCGGGTCGCGCGGCATCACGGCGAGCTTGCGCCGCTTGGTGAAACCGTTGAGCGGCGACCAGGGCGCGTAGAGCCAGCGGTTGAGCCGGTCGAAGATATCGAGCAGCCGCGCCGGAAAGGTGTTCTTGATGCCGCTGGAGGTGATCTGCCACAGGTGCGGGGGGCGCGTCTGGCGGCGAACGACGATGTCGTAGGCAAACGAGTAGTGCACGTCGCCGGAGAGGATCACGTAGTTGCCCGGTGTCTTCGAATGACACCAGATCTGCAGGAGCACGCTGGCCGCGCCGCGATGCGCCATCCAGTTCTCGGCATCCACCACCAGCGGCTTGCCTGCGAGCGTGAAGAGCTTCTGCACCCCCTCGATCAGCTTCACGCCGAACATCGGTGCCGGCGAGACGATCACCGCGCTGGGGCAGTCGAGCAGCGCCTGCTGCATCTCCATCAGCGCCTCCCAGTCCATCAGCCCCGAGGGGCGCTTGGGGCTTCGCTCGCTGCGCCAGCGCCGGGTGCGGGTATCCAGCACGATCAGCGCCGGGGTGCCGGGTACCTGGAACTCCCAGCCCTGAAAGCGCAGCAGCCGCTCGATCAGCGCATCCTGGGCCGGGGCATCGAGCGTCTCGTCGCCCGCGTCGAGCAGCTGGCCTGCGACGTCGACCAGGGGCGCGAGCTTGTCCGGGTCGTTGCCCCATCCCTGGCAGAGCAGGTAGGCGATCAGGGCGTTGCCGATGATGCGCTTGGAGAACGGGTGGCCGTAGGCGCAGCGCTCCCAGTCGGCGGTCAGGTTCCAGTCGTCGGTGACGTCGTGGTCGTCGAAGATCATCAGGCTCGGCAGGTGTGCCAGCAGGCGTGCGCAGGGCGAAAGCCCCGCGACGAAGGCGTCCATCGTCGCCTGCTCCTGGCGGTAGATGGCGGCCTCCTTGTCGGCGAGCGCGGGCGCGGTCACCTCGATCACCCGCCAGGGCGTCGGCGACCATACCAGGCAGTACATGGCGAGCATCTCGGCGAGCGTCATCAGGTGGTTCGAAGCGTTGGCGGAGGTGAACACCGGCTTTTTCACCCCGCCGAAGAAGCGCTCGCGAAGCGCGGCGTTGCTGGTCACGTCCGGCAGCAGCTGCTCGCGGTGATAGTAGGTCTCGGGCGCGGCGTAGAGCGCCTGGCTATCCGCCACCGTGGCGCCTTCGAGCTGCTCGTCGAAAAGCCCCAGCCGCGCGATCAGCGCGTGCACGGCGGCAAGCGTCGGGCCCGCCACGTCGTCCACGTAGACCTGATCGCCGGTCATCAGAAGCCACGCCGGCCATTCGCCAGGGCTTGCCTTGTGCTCGCCAAGCCAGGCGTCGGCGCGCACCAGCCCGTCCGGGGCGGGATGATGGGGCTTGCGGCAGGAGCCGTGCATCAACCGGTGGTGGCGCCCGGCGAGCACGAAGGCGGGCAGCGTCTCGCCCTCCTGGGCGAGCCAGGGCGCCCACTCGGCGATCGAGCGCGCAGCCCCCGACGCGCCGACGCGCAGGTCGTAGCCAATGCGCACCTCCACGGGCAGGGGGTCGTCGAGGGCGACGTCGACCAGGGCGATGAAGGCGTGACGACCGATGGCGATGAAACGCATCGAGCCCGCCAGGTCGATCTCTCGCACCGGCTCTTCCCCCGGGTACAGCGCAAGCGAGAGCGACAGCGGCCGCGAGGTGACCAGCCACATCACCAGCCGCTGCGGGGAAAGGCGGCGCAGCAGCGGGCCGACCAGCACCTCGGGCAGCGCTTGGGCGGGCGATTGGGCGCTAGCGCTCATGGCTCACCACCGGAAGCGTCAGGCAGACCTCGAGCCCGCCGGCCGCAGCGCGGGAGAGCGCCATCTCGCCGCGATAGAGCGCGACCAGGTCCGCCACGATGGCAAGCCCCAGGCCGCTCTCCGAGCGCTGCTCGTCGAGCCGCGCGCCCCGGGCGAGCGCTGCCTGGCATTGCTCCTCATCGAGCCCCGGGCCATCGTCGCTGACCCGCAGCGTCAGCGTCTCGCCGTGCACCTCGGCGCAGAGCGTGACGTCAGCGCTCGCCCAGCGGATCGCGTTGTCCAGCAGGTTGCCGATCACCTCCTGCACGTCCTGGGCGTCCATGCGTACCCGAGGGCGCGCCTGCCAGCGCTGGCTCAGCGTGATGCCGCGGCGGGCGGCCAGCCGTGTGAGGCCCTCGAGCAGCCCGGCGAGCGTGGCGTCGAGAGCGATGGGCGAGAGCGCCAGCCCCTCGCCCGCCGCCGACGCGCGGGCCAGATGATGGCGCACGGCGGCGTCGATGCGCGCAAGCTCCACGCCCAGGCGTTCGGCGCTCTCCGGGGGGAGCTGCTTGAGCTGCAGGCGCATGACGGACAGCGGCGTCTTCAGGGCGTGGGCCAGGTTGCCGGCGGTATGGCGGCCGCGCTCGATCAGGCGCTGATCGCGGGCGAGCACGGCGTTCATCGAGCTTGCCAGGGTGGCGAGCTCCTCGGGCAGGCGGGTGTCCATGCGGCTCGCCGCGCCCTTCTCGACCTCGCGCAGGTTGGCGTTCATGCGCCGCAGCGGCGCCAGCCCGAAGCGCACCTGCAGCGCCAGCACGCCGAGCAGCAGCGCCCCGAGGGCGAGAATGCCGAGCCACAAGAGCCGCTGGAAGCGCTGTATATCGTCGCGCAGCGCGCTTTCGTCGGCGGCGACGCTGACGTGCAGCGGTGACGACAGCGGCGCCAGGTAGATGTCGCGCTCCACCACACGCAGCGGCTGAGCGCGCGGGCCGGTCACGCTGCGCGCGCTGACCTGGCGGTTGTCGGTCACCGGCAGGCGCTGGTCCCACAGCGAGCGCGACGCCAGCTGG
>NZ_JAMZBD010000054.1:0-10896 GCF_024158685.1 Halomonas sp. 707D4
CCCCGGCCCCCCCCCCCCCCGACGCTGGTAGTGGTCAACGACCCGGGGGTCACGGGCGACGGCCCCACCGCCGATGGCACCTTGCGCCTGGTGGGGCTGGAGCCGGGGGCGAGCTGGGAGTTCAGCCTGGACGGGGGGCAAAGCTGGCTCCCGGGTCAGAACGGTACCTTGGTCCTGCCTGAAAGAGTCTACGCAGACGGGGATATACGGGTTCGCCAGACGGACGCGGCGGGTAATCAGAGTCCGGAGGGAACGTTCGGGCCGATCACGGTCGATCTCACCATCACACCACCGGAAGAGCCGGACGCCCCGGCCACGCCGACCTTGAGCCTCGCGGTGGATACCGGGGAGGCGGACGGCATCACCAGCGACGGCACCGTCGACGTCGGAGGGCTGGTTCCGGGTGCTGTCTGGGAGTTCAGCCTGGATGGCGGTGCCAACTGGCAAACCGGTACAGGCGCGAGTTTCCTTCTGCCGGAAGGCGTCTATCCCGCCGGGCAGGTGCAGGTTCGCCAGAGCCTGGACGGCCTGACCAGCGGCACTCAACCCCTGGCGTCGGTCACGGGGGCCCGGCCCCCCCCCGCCGCGCTCACCCTGACGCTGGTCACCGATACCGGCACCGTTGACGGGGTGACCAGCGACGGTACCGTGCGGGTCGGTGAACTGGAAGAGGGCGCACGCTGGGAGTTCAGCCTCGATGGCGGTACCACCTGGCAAGTGGGTAGCGGGGCCAGTTTCCTGCTGCCCGAAGGCGTCTACGCCGAAGGCCAGGTGCTGGCGCGCCAGTTCGACCTGGCGGGCAACGAAGGACCCGACAGTGCGCTTGCCCCGGTCACCGTTGATGTGACCAGCCCCGGTGGCGATGCGGGGTCGGATGCGCCCTACATCGCGCTGCCGGAGCTGGTACGCGGCTTCATCAATGCCGAGGCGGCCCAGGGCGGGATCGAGCTCGGGGTCATGCTGACCGAAGGCACTCAGGCGGGAGATATCCTGACCGTCACCCTGAGCGGCGGTACGCGACTGGAGTTCGATTATCTGCTGACCGCAGAGGACATCGCGGCGGGCATGATCGTGGTGGACCTGGCGTCGACTTACCCGGACGGCCGCTACAGTGTCTCTGCCGCCATCGTCGACGGTGCCGGTAACCGCTCCGCGGTTTCCAACGCCATCGGCTTCGAGCTCGATACCACGGCGCCGGATGCCACGACCACGGCGATCCGGGTCAACCCGATCACCGCGGACAACGTCATCAACCTGGTGGAGGCGGGACGCAGCGTCGAGATCTCCGGGCGCGTCGAAGGCGAGTATCGCTCCGGGGATGTGCTCAACGTCACGGTTAATGGGGCCGACTACAGCGTCAACGTGGGAGCCGGAGGCGCCTTCAGCGTCACGGTACTGGGCAGCCTGCTTGCCAGCGCCGTACCGCCGGTAGTGGCCTTCGAGCTGCTGGCTCGGGACGTCGCGGGCAACGTCGGCACCATCGAAACGAGCGTGGGCTATGCGGTCAATCTGGCCACACCCACCATCACCATCGATCCGGTGACCGGTGACAACGTCATCAATGCGCAGAACATCGCCAATGGGCTTCAGGTCACCGGTACCGTCGAGGGCGCCGCTGACGGGTCGACGGTCACGCTCTTCATTGGCGGCGCCTCCTTCGAAGGAACGGTACAGGCAGGCACCTGGAGCGTCAGGGCGCCGGCGGCGTTCCTGCGCGATCTCGACAACGGCAACCTCGAGCTAACGGCGCGGGTCGTCAACGAAGCCGGAAACCCGGGGCAGTCGGCGCCGGTCCAGGTACTGCTGGATACGGTTCGCCCGAGCGCCACCATCACCATTTCCGATACGCTGATCGGCGGTGGCGAGACGGCGCTGGTCACCTTTATCTTCAGCGAGGCGGTGACGGACTTCACGCTGAGCGACGTGCAGGTCACCGGGGGCAGCCTCGTCGACCTGAGCACCTCCAACGGCATCACCTGGACCGCCAGCTTCCAGCCCGGTACCGCCTCCGGCCAGGCCAGCATCGCGCTACCCGGTGGCAGCTACACCGATCTTGCGGGTAACCTCGGCAGTCCGGCCAGCATCGGCGGCATCACCGTGGACATCGATCCGCCCACGTTGAACTCGGTCACCTTTGCCATCGGCGCGCGGCCCCTGACCTCGGCGGAGAGCACCACCGTGACCTTCGCCTTCAGCGAAGCGGTCACCGGCCTCACCCTGGACGACTTCGCCGTGACCGGCGGACGGCTGACCAACCTGGTAAGCCTCAACGGCGGCGCCACCTGGACCGCCACGTTCCGGCCCGATGGCCTGGCGAGTTCGGCCTCGATCTCCCTGCCCAGTGGAAGCTTTACCGATCTCGCCGGAAACCCGGGCGTCGGCGGCGTGAGCCCGACCCTTCCAATCACCATCTTGCAGCCCGTACTGTCGATCGCGGCCTCGGAAGATGGCTGGATCAACGGACTCGAGGCAGTGGGCGCCGAGGTGCAGGTCGGCTTCGGTGGCCTGCCCGTCGCGGCGGGGGACGTCGTCACGCTGAACGTCTTCGCCCGCGCCGGCGGCGGCCTGGCGGTCGGTAGCACCATCGCCACGCTCACCTACGCCTTGACCGCCACGGACGTGGCCAACGGCTATGCGCGGTTCCCGCTGGACATCGCCACGGAGTATACCTTCCAGCCCGCCGGCGCGCGGGTAAGCATCGGGGGCAGCGCGCTTTCCCAGGAGGTCGATTTCGTGCTCGATACCGTGCCGCCGGGCCGCGCGGTGGCCGACGGTACCGAGGTGGCGGGCAACGGTATCCTGATCGATACCCTGCTCAACCCCGGTGAAGGCATTCGCCTGCGCATCGAGGACGAGACGGATACGCTGCGCGTACTCGATACTCGGGACTACCCGGGGCTGCTGACCCAGAACGCCAGTGGCCAGTACGTGCTCAACCTGTTCGTGCTGGCGCTCAACCTGCAGCAACTGTTGGGCAATGACCTTGAGGGGCTGCTCGATCTTCGAAGCCTCGATCTGCAGCTTTCAAGCTATGATCGTGCCGGCAACGAGAGCGACATCGTCACCTTGACCGATGTCAACCTGCTGGGGCCGGTCGTTTCGCTAGTCGATTTCACCGGATCGCTGGTCGGCGTGACCGATCCGGGGGCTTCGGTCGCGGTCACCGTGCGGCTGGGCGGAGTGACCCAGACCGTTACCGTCGGCTTCGATAACAACGGCGCTTTCGCCATCGATCTTCTGGCCAATCCGCGCCTGAACTTCAGCCTGAACGATCTGCTGCGTGCCTCGGTCACGGCGGTGGCCACGGACGCTCAGGGCAACCGAAGCTTCGCCCCGGTCACGGTCAACCTGGTGGATCTACTGCCGGTACCCCTTTCCACGCTCGACTTGAGCCCGATCACCAATCTGGTGGTAGGCGGCTCCGGGGCCGTGGCGGCGTTGACCAACATCGTGTTGCCGGCGGGCAGCGAGCTCACCGCCACCCTGGACGTCGGGGGGCTCGGCACGGTGAACGTTCCGGTGACGAGTGGCCCGGGAGGTGCGCTTTCACTCAACCTGGGCGCGGCACTCACCTCGGCGGTCAGCACGTTCAACTTGCTGGGCGGAGTGGCCGGGCTTCTCACCGGGCGTGGGGCCACCCTGACTCTCGAGTACACCTCGCCGCAGGGGGTCGTGGGCACCACGGAGGTGGCGCTGCTGGGCAACGCGCTGGCCTCGCTGACCTTCGGTGCCGTTCGCGAGACCGTCATCAACGGTACCGAACAGGCGGACGTGCTCATCGTCGGCGCCGGTCAATCGGTCCAGGCGCTGGGGGGTAACGATCTCATCGTGCTGAGAAGCGATGCCTTCGCCAGCATCGATGGAGGTGCGGGTTTCAACACCCTGCTCGTCGAAGGGCGCCAGACCCTGGATCTGGCGGACTTCGCCCGCATGAGCAACATCCAGCGGATCAACCTCGGCAGCACGGGCAGTACCGTGCAGCTGAATGCCGCCACTGCCAGCGCGCTCGCCGGGGAGGGCGACACGCTTCAGATCCTGGGGGGCGCCAGCAACAGCCTGGTCATCTCCGGTGCCGCGGCCTCGGCGGGCACGACGGTCATCGATGGCGTGACCTATCGCCTGATTCAACTGGGTGACACGACGCTCGCGGTCAACCAGGGCATCGCACTGGATTTCGTGCCCACCATCAACCAGACCGCCGGCTACATCATCAGCGGCGGCGGCGAAGCGGGGGTCGCGGTGGCCGTACAGGTCGGCAGCACCACCTACAACACCCGGGTGAACGAGGAGGGTGAGTGGCGACTAGTCCTCAACCAGCCCGCTGCCGCCGGTAGCCAGATTCGCGCCGTGGTGGGCGGTGACACCACCGAGACCGTCAGCGTGCCGACCCCGGTGGCGGCACCTACCGGTCTTTCGATTCGTACGCCACCGCTAGTGGGCCTGCTGGCCTCCTTCCTGGAAGGCAGTGCGGTCGGTGCCCAGACGATTCGGCTGGATGTCTATCAGGACGATCTCTTCTCGTCGCTGCGCAGCAGTACCATCAACGTCAATGCGAACGGCACGTTCTCGGTGGGCACGACGGTGCTGAGCAACCTGCTCAATAGCGCAACATCGCTACTGGTGGGAAGCGAGGGAGTGAACGTCGGCTTCACTGCCGTACGCAGCGATGGTTCGCACAGCACGACCGAAGTGGTCCATTTCGGATCGGCGCAGTCGGTCTTCACCAATCCGGTGGGGGCCATCACCTCGACGCTGGGAGGGGTGATTGGCGGGGTACTCGGAAGCAACCATGCGCTGCCGGTCACGCGCTCGTTCTACGATGGCAGCGATCGCGCCGACCTCGTGCAGGGCAGCGCACGGGATCAGGTCTTCACCACCGATGACGGCAACGACGTGGTGATCAGCGTGGGCGGGCGAGACGTCATCAATACCGGCGACGGCGACGACGTCATCGTGTTGCGCAATAACCAGTTCGCCAGCATCGACGGCGGGGACGGCTTCGACATCGTGGCGCTGGGGGCCGGTATCAACCTCAACCTCACCAGCACGACCGTAGGCGATATCAACAATATCGAACGCATCGCGCTCGGCAAGGGCAACGGTGCCAATCGACTAACGTTGAATAGAAGTGCCCTTGTCGAGCTGACCGATGATGATAACGTTCTACAGGTCACCGGTGACAGCCAGGACCGTGTCGACCTGGCCGGTGGCAACTGGACGCGAACAGCGACGCAGACGGTGGATGGCGTGGTCTTCAACGAGTACGTCAACCAGGGGGCCGTGCTGTTCATCGAGCAGGGAATCAGCGTGGTGGAGGTGACTTGATCCAGGTAACGAGAGATATCACGCAGCACGGCGGCAAGCGTCTCGAGGCGGCGCTTGCCAACGCTTTCAAGCAACAGGGAGGACGACGCTGGCGATACGCTCTGGTGGGGCTTGGGCTCATGCCGATGACGGGGTTGGCCATTACCCTCGACGAGGCGGTACGACGCGGACTCGAGATCAACCCGCTGGTGGCCCGCGCCGAGCAGGAGCTCCTCGAGGCGCGAACGGAGGTGGAGATCGCCCGTGACGGCTACTGGCCCACGGTCGGGCTCTCCGCCGGGCCTGAGGGTTTATCGACGAGCAACTTCGGCTACGACCTGACCGCCAGCCAGACGCTCTACGACTGGGGGCGGGTCAGAAGCCAGGTGGACGGCGCCTCTGCGGTCGAGCGCCAGTTCGAGCAGGAACTGAACCTCGTTTCCGAAGAGGCGGCGCTGGATATCGCCGAGGTCTACCTGGATGTGGCGAATGCCCGCCGACGCGAAGCGGTGGTCGAGCGCCATATCGAGGCGCTCGAGCGCATCGGGCGTCTGACCCGCTCGCGTAGCGATGTCGGCTATGCCGACCGTACCGAAACCGATCGAGCCGCGCTCGAGATCGCGCGTGCGCAGGAACAGGCGGCGCTCGAGGAGGGGGCCCGGCGCGATGCCGTGCTTCAGTTTCGTCGGTTGGTAGGCGAGGCGCCCGATGCGATGGTCTGGCCCGACCCACCGGCACTGACGGCGATACTGCGTGAGGCGCCTCAGGTGCTCGACGAGGCAATCCTCGACTCACCGCAGTTTCGCCAGAGCGAGGAGCGCATCGCCCAGGCACGCGCCGGAACCCAAGAGGCGCGCGCGGCGCTCAAGCCGCGGCTCAACCTGGAGGGGTCGATGCTGCGGCGTGAAATCGGCGGCACCATGGAAGACGACACCGTGGTGGCGCTGCGGCTGCGCATGGACACCTTTCAGGGGCTCTCCAATTTTCGCCGTACCGAGTCCGCCCAGCAGCGGCTCGAAGCGGCGCGCTGGGGAGTGGAGGTGGCGAGGCGTGACGTTGGGCGAACGCTCGGCTCGTTGATCGAGAACGTCGAGGCGCTCGGCTGGCGCCGCGAGGCTCTCGAGGCCCAGCTTGGCAACGCGGCGAGCGTGGTCGAGGTGTACGAGGAGCAGTTCGCCATCGGCCTGCGCGACGTCTTCGATCTCTTGAGCCTGCAGCGCGACGCCTTCGAGGCCGAGCGGCAGCTGGTGGAACTCGAGACCGAGCAGGCGCGCCTGCAGTACCGCGCCGCGGCCCAGCTGGGCCTTCTTCACCCGTTGATGATATCGACGCGAGACGAGATGGAGCATCTCATAAGGACCCGTCATGCCGCGCCCTAGCGTTCACTCTCCCGACGATGCGTTCAACGAGGGCCTGGCGCTGCTGTGTCGCCAGTTGGGTAGGCCCACGGCCAGCGTCGAACTCACCGATGGTTTCGCGCTCGAGCAGGGGCGGCTGCCGCTCTCGCTAGTGCCACGTTCGCTCAGGCGGGCAGGCATGACCGGCCGGGTGGTCGAGCTCTCGCCGGCGCGACTTTGCGAGGGCCTTCTGCCGGCGCTGCTGCTGCTCGACAGCGGCTCGGTGTGCCTGCTCGTCGAGCGACGCGGCGACGAAGTGGTCATCCTGGTGCCGGAAACCGGCGGTGGCGAGGAGCGCCTGACCTTTGATGCGCTCACGGCGCGCTATTCGGGCGTGGCCGTGGTGGCCCGTCGTGAGTATCGCGGCGATGACCGCGCCGGCGGCTTCGCCCGCACCCAGCGCGAACACTGGCTCAAGGGGCCGATACGCCGACAGTGGAAGACCTACATGGAGGTGGGGGTCGCGGCCTTGATGGCCAACCTGCTGGCGATCGGCACCGCCATCTTCGCCATGCAGGTCTACGATCGCGTGGTGCCGAACGATGCGCTCGACACGCTGTGGATCCTGGCCAGCGGCGTTGCCCTGGCCGCCACCTTCGAGTTCGCGCTGCGGGTACTGCGCGCCCGGCTGATCGATACCACCGGCAAGCGCCTCGACCTGAGTCTCTCCTCGCGGCTCTTCGAGCAGGTCATGCAGCTGCGCCTCTCCGCCAAGCCCGGCTCCACCGGCGCCTTCAGCAGCCAGCTTCGCGAGTTCGAGTCGGTGCGCGAGTTCTTCACCTCCTCGACCATCGGCGCGATCAGCGATCTGCCCTTCGTCGCGCTGTTCATCGCCGTGATCGCCTACATCGGCGGGCCCATTGCCTGGGTGCCGCTGGCGGCGGTAGTGCTGATGGTGCTGCCGGGAATTCTGGCCCAGCCGCGCCTTGCAGCACTTGCGCGTCAGAACCTGCGCGAAGGGGCCATCCGCCAGGGCGTGGTGCTGGAAACCCTGGAAAACCTCGAAACCGTCAAGACCACGCGTGCCGAAGGCCGCCACCTCAGGATGTGGGACTCGCTCTCGGCGCAGCTGGCCGATGCCGGCGTTCGGCTGCGCTCGCTGAGCTCGATGCTGAGCTTCGGCGCCGCCTTCGTGCAGCAGCTTTGCTATATCGGCGTGGTGATCGTCGGGGTCTACCAGATCAGCGCCGGGGCACTGACCGTCGGGGCCTTGATCGCCTGCACCATCCTCGCCTCACGCACCATCGCGCCGATGAGCCAGGTGGCCGGCATCCTTGCCCGCTGGCAGCACACCAAGGTGGCGCTGGAAGGCCTCGACGACGTGATGAAGGCGCCGGTCGAACGCCCGGAAGGGCGCACCTTCGTTCACAAGGCGAGCCTTGCGGGCACCTACGAGCTCAGCGACGTGAAGCTGAGCTATCAGCAGGATGGCCCGGTGGCGCTCAATATCGAACGCCTGAGCATCACCGCCGGTGAGCGTATTGCGCTGCTGGGCGGCAACGGCGCCGGCAAGTCGAGCCTCTTGCGCCTGCTGGCGGGGCTCGGTGACACCGACAGCGGCGAAATCCTGCTCGACGGGGTCAACATCACCCAGCTCGAACCCGCCGACAAGCGCCGCGCCATTGGCTACCTGCCGCAGGATATTGCGTTGTTCTACGGCACGCTGCGCGAGAACCTGCTGCTCGACGGTCAGGCGCACAGCGACGAGACGCTGCTGGAAACCCTCGAGTCGGTCGGCCTCGGCAGCTTCGTGGGGCGCCACCCCCAAGGGCTCGACCTGCCCCTTCAGGGCAGTCGCAGTCTCTCCGGCGGCCAGCGCCAGGCGGTGGGGCTGGCCAGGCTGCTGCTCCAGGACCCGCGCATCGTGCTGCTCGACGAGCCGACCGCGGCGTTTGATCAGACCAGCGAACGCCGCGTCATCCAGTCCTTGAGCGACTGGCTCGAACAACGCACGCTGGTGCTCTCCACCCACAAGTCGACGCTCTTGTCGCTGACCCAGCGCGCCGTGGTGCTCAGTGACGGCAAGCTGGTGATGGATGGGCCGGTGGAGGGCGTGGTGAACGGCAACCAGGTGAAGGTACCCGCCCGAAAACCCCAGGGAGTGCGCCGCCATGACGCCCAGTGAAACGATTCGTCGCGAGCTCGAGGACCCGCGGCTGGCGCTGACCCCTCGCCGCAGCCACGTCATTCTGTGGGTCAGCGTGCTGGCCTTCGTCGCCTTCGTTGCCTGGGCGGCCTGGGCCAGCATCAACGAAGTGACCAAGGGTGAAGGCAAGGTGGTGCCGTTCACGCGGTTACAGACGATCCAGAGCTTCGAAGGCGGCATCATAGCGGAGCTTCTGGTGGGGCGGGGCGATCGGGTCGAGATTGGCCAGCCGGTGGTGCGCCTGGACGATACGCGCTTTCGCAGCGCCTTCCTGGAGACCTCGAGCCAGATCGAGGTGCTGCGCGCGGCCATCGCACGCCTGGAAGCCGAAGTGCTGGAGCAGGCGGAGATCGAGTTCCCCGAGGGCATCGACCCCGACGGGGGGCTGGCGGCCTCGGAACAGGCTTTGTTCAACGCCCGGCGCGGGCGGCTGCGCGAGGCGCAGGGCTCGATGAACGAGGAGATCGCCCTGGCCCGGCGTCAACTGGCGCTGGTCGAGCCCCTCGTGCAGAGCCGCTCGGTGAGCGAGATGGAAGCGCTCAAGCTGAGCCAGACCATCGCCGGGCTCGCCGGACGCCTGGCGGAGCTGCGCAATACCTACGTTCAGGATGCCTATACCGAGCTTGCCACCAAGAAGGCAGAGCTCGCCACCCTCGAGCAGATCGTGATGCAGCGTCGCGACCAGCTCAATCGTACCGAAATCCTCTCGCCGGTACGCGGACGGGTCAACGACATCCTGGTGACCACGCTGGGTGGCGTCATCCAGTCCGGCGAGCCGATCATGGAGATCACCCCGATCGAGGATCGGCTGTTGATCGAGGCGCGCATCAAGCCCCAGGACGTGGCGTTCATCGCCCCGGGCATGCCGGCCAGCGTCAAGATCACCGCCTACGACTACACCATCTACGGCGATCTCAAGGGCCAGGTCGAGCAGATCAGCGAAGACACCATCGAGGAGCAGACCCCGCGCGGCACCGAGGCCTTCTACGAGGTGCTGATCGTCACCGACGAGACGCACCTGCAGCGCCATGGCGAAACCCTGCCCATTCGCCCGGGCATGCGCGCCGACGTGGACATCCAGACCGGCGAGCGCTCGCTCTTGAGCTACCTGTTGAAACCGCTGATCAAGGCGCGGCTCTATTGAGTGGTTTCCGTGCGTCGCTGTCGGCGTCTTGCGCCTTCTCCAACTGCCGAGTCACCTCTTCAATACTGCGCTGGTAGCTTGCACGCTCCGCGGCGCTGATGAAGCCTTGCTGGCGGGCAAGCTCTTGAACGCTGCGCTCCAGTTCGTCGAGTTCGTATAGATAGGCGTCGCGCTTGGCCTCGTCCAGTTCCGGGCGCGAGGCGAGGCGCGCCCGCAGTGCTTCGGTATGCTCCCTGACCCAGGCCTGTTCGCGCTGGGATACCTCGAGCCCCTCGTCGGTGGGGTAGCCCTCGAGCCCGGACGCCTTCAGCAGCGCCCAGAGAGCCTCTTCCGGGCGATAGGTGCCCGCGAGTGTCGGTGCCTGACGTTCACCTACGAGGGCCGTGTCCGCCTCGATGACGCAGCCCGTGCGCTCGGTCAGGGCTTGAAGGGCCTCGTCCAGGCGCTGGGCGGGAAAATTGTAGCTGACAAGCTCGCGCGAGCACTCGGCCCAGGCCGGGGTCGCGGCAAGGGCGAAGAGGGCGCAAGCGGTGACGAGACGGTGGTTCATCGAGGACTCCTCGTGCGGGGGGCGGTGCGCGTCTAGTATCCGGCGTTGTCGCTTGAAACGCCATCACCTCATGACATCTGCCGAAGACACCGCTCATCCAGCTCGTTCAAGTTCGTGAACCCCAGCAGGCCGAGGGTGGAGGCCATCTCCTTTTCCAGCAAGCCGAGGGCGTGGGTGACGCCGGCTTGCCCGCCGGCGGCCAGGCCATAGAGCGTGGCGCGACCGAGCCATACGGCGTCGGCGCCCAGCGCCAGGGCCTTGACGAGGTCGGTTCCACGGCGAAAGCCGCTGTCGACGAACAGCTGGCAGCGCTCGCCCACCCGCGCCTTGACCTCGGCCAGCGTATCCATCGGCG
>NZ_JAMZBD010000055.1:0-10811 GCF_024158685.1 Halomonas sp. 707D4
AACGACACCGCGAGCTGCTGGGTACGCGTCTCCCAGGGCTGGGCCGGCGGCGGCTACGGCAGCATCGCCATTCCGCGCATCGGCCACGAAGTCATCGTCTCGTTCCTGGAAGGCGACCCGGACCAGCCGCTGGTCACCGGGCGAACGTACCATGCGGTAAACACGCCGCCCTACGCACTGCCGGAGCACAAGACGCGCACCGCCATCCGCACCCAGAGTCACAAGGCGGACGGCTTCAACGAACTGCGCTTCGAGGACGAAGCCGGCGAAGAGCAGATCTGGCTTCACGCCCAGAAGGACCTGGAACTGCTGACGCTCAACGATCGCACCGAGGAGATCCGCAACGACAGCTTCCTCAAGGTGCACCACGACCGGCTCAGCGAGATCGATAACGATGATCATCACACGGTGCACGGCAATCGCTTCGAGCGCACCGAGGGCGATCAGCACCTTCAGGTCGACGGCACCCTGCACGTCAAGACCGGCCAGGCCTGGCTGACCGAAAGCGGCCGGGAGCTGCACGTGAAGGCGGGTCACAAGGTGGTACTGGAAGCCGGCAGCGAAATCACCCTGAACGCGGGCGGCAGCTTCCTCAAGCTCGACCCCAGCGGCGTCACCATCGTCGGCCCGCAGGTGAAGATCAACTCGGGTGGCAGCCCGGGTAATGGGAGCGGGCAGGCGGTACAAGGGCCGTTGCTACCGGGGCGGGCCATGGCGGAAGTGCATGAGCGAGTCGATCAGCTCTTGCAAGAGGCATTACTCGAGACCACTTTCAAACTCCCCGAGGTATGCGAAGAGTGCTGGAAAAAAGCGTTGGCGGAAGGGCAGAGTGCCATACCCGGAGAGCAAGCATGAGTACCGGAAGCCTTCCTTCTTGGGAGCCCCTTTCACCATCACAAGTACCGGCCATCAAGCGCTATGCATTGATAGAAATGGCGCTGCTATCGGGAACGACTCGCACGACCCTGTTCAACGAGATAGCTGACAAGGACCATTACTGGTCGCTCATTAAGGATGAAAACCAGCCCCATCTACAGCGCGAAGGCCCCTGGTTGTTGAGCATCCCTTGTGATCAGCAAGATAAATTGAATCAGCTTGAGGGCATGGCATGCGCTTTGCTCAGTTGGATAGAGACTCCACTGGCAGGGGCCGAGCTGGCTAGCCATCTAGCCCCGGCCATGGTAGTTGAAAACCCACAAAAACAGCGCTCGCTTCTTCGTTTCTATCTTCCTGATGTCATTACTCAGTTGCATGAAGATGCGCTCGAGAATTCAGCAAACGCACTGTTTTCGAGGATCAGCCGCTGGTGGTATCGAGATACAGCAATGGGGTGGGTAGCCCTTGAAGGGCAAGCGCCAACAAAGTGCGTCACTCAATGGCAGCTGGTCGTCGATGAGGCTCGTTGGCAAGCCCTGCACGGTGAGCCGGAAGTCATGCAATTAACGGCAGAACTGGTCGATTTTGCACCGGCGTTATTTGAAGGAATATGCCATTGTGAGCGTCCCCGTCATGTAGCAAAAGCGCTTATGCAAGCCAACCACTATGGTTTGACCGCTATTGCCGACAAGCGAACCTTTGTCTATGTGCAATTAAGCCAAGGGAGTGACGCTTGGGCACCAGAGGAAATGCAGCGCCTCTTGCAGCGCGCGACAGGTGGTGAAGCCAAGCTAGCGGAGGTACTAGTAACTACCTATCAGCAGGACGAGCCATGATAGCTCGCTGGGCAATAAGTCGTTATATGCGTTTGATACCTGTCTGGCTTCAGATGTTGTTGACTGCCTTGGTAGTTTTGTGGCTGGCTTGGGTCATTTTTTTTAATACGTCAAAGAATGGAAGCTTAGTGGGTCACAATCATACTGATCGACCTCTAGGTAGGTACTTTGTAGGTGGTAATTATGGGGGGAATGGCGGGACTACTTGCTGTTGGTCCTTTAAAGGAAAATCTATCGAAGTAGTTTGGATTCTCAGTGTGACAGAAGAGCAGTCACGCGAAGGGATCAAGGAGGAAAGGCATAGTGTAGAAGTTCTCATGCCAGAATATAGGCGAGAAGACCAGTACCTGCACGTACATTTTCTTCCAGATAATCAAATTGAACTCGCTTGGAGTCCAGGTATGCAATCTCCACTCTCTGAACAGTTAATATAAGAAGATTGAATATGCTTGATCATAATTTTTGCACGGGATTGTTTGTGAAAAAAGGGAGCTTGTTATCATGTTAGTTCGCTGGTCAATAAGCCGTTATATGCGACTTCTACCTTCTTGGCTTAAGTTTTTATTGGCTGGTTTGGTGGTGATGTGGTTAGCTTGGAGCATGTTTTTTAGCCCATCAAAGAGAGGTTCTTTGATGGGTCACAATCTTACTGAGAGGCCTATTGGTAGTTTTTGGGTTGATGGTAATTGGGGGGGGAATCTATCCGCCTATTCTGGAGGTTTATATACAGGAGGTGGAACTACTTGCTGTTGGTCCTTTAAAGGAGATTCTGTTGAGGTAGTTTGGATTCTAAGCATGACGGGAGAACAGTCACGCCAAGGGATCAAGGAGGAAAGGCATAGCGTAGAACTTCCCATGCCAGAACATAAGCGAGAGGACCAGTATCTGCACGTACATTTTCTCCCAGATAACCAAGTCGAGTTTGCTTGGAGCCCTGACCTCCAATCTCCTCTGTCTGAGAAGCTTCGAGAAGAGGTTCAAAATGATTGACCAGAGTACTCTAGAGTGCGTCCAAGCATTGAGCGTGAATAACGGTATTACTTCAAATGAGTATTTAGGAGCTGACTGCAACCAGATACTTGATATTGGTTTCTTTTTTGAAGGCATTAGCAGAAATCTTGAGCAAGATATACAAAGCGGAAAAGTAAGTAATATCGGTCGTTTATATAGCGCTTATCCAGAAAGAGCCCACAGTACCATTGCTCATAAATTTAATAGGCATTACTACTCCGGTCTTGGAACCTCCTTTGATTCTAGTCTCTCTGACGATGTGGTGGGTGCTGCAAACCGCGTTCCTAGTGAAGCAGTCGGTACGGGTGAAGGACAGCTGCGTTCCAGTGCCACGGATGCCGCAAAAGAAGTGCTCTCTGGGGGTGGTTCGGGGCGGTGGTACGAGGTTTTTACGCGCTCGTTCAAGGTGTCAATCACTCAACCGTTGAATTGGGTCAAGGCGGCCCGAGATGGTGTTGTACGCACAGGTATTGAGGCCTATGCGCCTATCCGTGACACTCCCGTTGCCGCGGATCTGTTGATGAGCGGAAGTCACACCCGTCTCTCCTCCGCTGTCCGCGATTTCCAAAGCAGCGTGGCTGACGTCAAGCAAAACAGTGAGCTACCGCTGGACCGTATACGTGTCTCTGTCTTTGGCTTCGATTTTGGGGCCGCCATGGCAAAAGCCTTTGTACGACGGCTACTGGATGAAGTGTGCGATCAGAGTGGCGAACGTTTTGTTTATCAGGACAGTGATGTGGAGGTGGTTTTTGTAGGCTTGCTGGACTGTGTGGACCGTACCCACGCCGAAATGGGTCTGCTGGATTGGTTTCACCCGTTAAGCCCGGTGCTCGATGATGGCGGAGAGCTACATCCAGGTTGCCAACGAGTATTGCATCTAATTGCTGCCCATGAGCGGCGCTTTTATCGCCGTTGCCGTCCGCTAGGAGGGGAAAATCCGCAGTGGCATGAAGAGCTGTGCCCAGGTATTAGCGAAGATATTGGCGGTGGCCTGGCCGCCGACGAACAGAAAGCCAGCGTAGAACTTTCGCGTGCGGCCCTGCACCGTATGTACCGTCGTGCCACTATCGCTGGTGTCCCTTTTCCGCCGTTGGATACGTTGAAAGAACAGAACGAGTTTACTGCTCAAATGTTCGAGCTGAACGATGAAATCGAAGGGTATTCGTTACCCGCCTTGGCACGCCACTACCAGCGGCTGACTACTTCTCGGCATAATCCTACGGATGAGAACTTCCGCTCTCATACCCTGGTTTATCTGGCCTGGTTAGCACAACGTTACCGCGACTATCAGGATACCCTTGCCGCGCTGGAAGCGCGCGAGGATGTCTTGCCTAACCGTTATTACCATCGCACCATTGGTTCGCTCGTAGCCTCTGTGTCAGGATCCCAAGAAGAGTGGTCGATTCAAACGGCAGAGCGCGCTGAAGTGGACGCAGCATTATCTACATTAAAGCAAGCCTGGGGCTGGCTCGAAGATGTGGATGATGAGGCCGCAGATATACGCCGCCGCGAACGCTCATCCGACAGAAATACCTATTTACATGCGCGTGCAACGCTTCGCTATCACTCGCAATTAGCCAATAGCTGGTACCAGTGGACGAGAGAAGAGTCGCCCCCCGAGCTACCTGAGCCCGTAGGGCTTTTGTTTGCCTACGGTTTGCATGACAAGCAGCCCGAAGAAATGGCTTATCGAAACCGGCAGCCCTCACAGCTCGTTGGTGGGTATCGGTTTATGACGTGGCGGGGTATTGATAAGCCTGATGGCTAATCTAACACCAATGTAAGCTTCACCGCTGAAATAAAATAATGCGACTAAATTTGCTAACAACCCTAATAAAGCAGCTTCCTAAATGTAGGCGGATTTATCGTCATGGGCATCGAGACACGCTGCGCCTTGCATTGGGAATCACCGGAAAATTTACAGCGTCTGCTGCCGACACGCGCCTCGTTATCAGACCTTGCCATTCAGGGGACGAGCCGATCACTCACGGGGTGGCGCAGCTTCGGTAATGCCAAATTGGGGGTAGAGGCCTCCATCGGTATAGGGGCGAAGGCCGGTTTTCTTTTACGCATGCAGGGCGGTAAATTCACGCTCGTCATGAGTGCTCGCCTGGTCGTTGGCAAAGGCGTTGGCGGGTCGCTGGCCATTGATCTGGATGTGGATAGCCTCGATTTATGGCTCACCATGCTTCACCGCGCCATGGTAGGCAACAACTACGTTCAGCCCGAGTGGATCGACGAAGAAGCTTACGAAACCCTCGGCTTTCTCGGCTATCTCGCCGCTACGACGTTGCTGAACGTAGGGCTTCTCGCCGCACGCGGCAAGGCCGGCATCGAGCAGATCTACCGTGCCATGACGGGCGGGCAGAATGCGGGGCCGATTGCTTATGTTATTACCAACGATCCACGGCAGGATCAAATGCGTGGCTGGGTTCAGCAACTAACGCCCGAGGCGCTGGGGGCTTTGCTACATCTGCTAATCAGCGAACCTCGAGCGTTCGAAATTGAAACCCCAGGCATAGGTAGAAGCCGCGGCAGTGTAGAGTCATTCAATTCCGAAGAGGCATTAGACTTCCAGCAAATCGCCATTGCCAACTGTTTGGGATGGATCGTGGAGGGCGTAACAACGGGCGTTTACGGCACGCTATGTCGTTTTAGTCAGGAAGATCCCACTCCCTCGCAGTACCTGTTCGCCAAGGCACTTATACGAATGAACGAGAACGGCCAGCAATGGCATGATGACCCTTGGTATGCGTACTGGCGTCGTAAACGTGACCTGGACTTTTTCATGGCGCGGTCTTCAGGCACGGATAATACGGATGTGCCGATTGCAAAACGGAACTATCGCCGTTATTTAGCAGGTTTAGCCACCCAAGTGTGTGCAACTGAGTAAGTAATCGATCAAGGATAATCTCATGCGAATAACCCTTTTAACTGCACTGACCAGCTTGCTTTTAGTACCGCTAATTTTGCCGTCTGCTTGGGCCTTGGATGACGAAGCGCAAGGCGCCAAAGAGGAAGGAATGCGGTTATGGGGTATTCACCAGTGGGAAAGGATGCAGCCGCCACTTGAAATTGCCGCCGAAAGTGGCGATGCGGAAGCGATGTATTATTTGGGCGAAGCGAATCGATTGCTTAGCCGAGGTCTTTCACAGGCCGCACTGGACTGGTATTACCAGGCCGCCCAACACGGCGAGCCCTACGCCATGCTACGCCTGTTCGATGGCGGCGCCTGCGAGCTGGGTCATGTCTGTCCGGAAAACGGCGATGACTGGCCGCAGGCAGCACTCGAACTCACGCTGCCTCAGGCAGAAGCCGGCGATTCGGAGGCCATGGCGGCGTTGTATTACATCTATTACTACGTGGAAGACCCTGACGAAGAAGAAGCGCTGACGTGGTTGAATCGTGCCGCCGAGGCGGGCAACGCCTGGGCCATGAACATGCTGGGCAAACGCGCACGCGATGATGAGGATGCTTACAGTAGCGATACAGAGCGTCTGGAGGCGGCGGAGGTGTGGTTTCGCCGGGCGGCTGAAGCGGGGTATGCGCCGGGCATGAATAACCTCGCTTCTGTATTGAATCATCTGGATCACCCTGAGAAAGCATGGCAGTGGATGACCAAGGCTTCCGAGGCAGGCCATATGAACGGACGTGGCTGGCTGGCTGCTTGTAATATCGCACCCAACGAAGGCGGTCGTGAACTCTGCCGTGGAGCGCCCGAGCCAGATCCTGCTGAAGGATGGGCCATCTTTCTAGCTATTCACGAAGAAGTGCCTGGCACGTCGTCCGAAAACGCATTGCGTGCGTATCACGATAGCCTAACCCCCGAACAACGCGCTGAAGGCGAGCGCATGAAAGACGATTGGCTGGGCCTGGAACCGCCACTTTCCTACTTCCCCGAGAAGTTTGGCCCCTGATGGTGTTATTCCTCCGCACCGGCCTTCTGGCAACACTAGCTAGCTTGCTCTTGATGCCGTTAACGCTATCACCAGCCTGGGCATTGGACGAAAAGGCTCAGGCCGCCAAAGAAGAAGGAATGCGGCTTTATGGCATTAGAAAAGTAGATTCAGCTATTCCATTTCTTGAGCAAGCTGCTGGAGAAGGCGATGCGGAGACAATGTACTACTTGGGTGAAGCCAACCGCCGATTGGTAATGGGCAATATGAACCAGGCCGCGCTGGACTGGTATTACCAGGCTGCCCAACACGGCGACCCCTACGCCATGCTGCGCCTGTTCGATGGCGGGGCCTGCGAGCTGGGCGACGTTTGCCCAGAAAACGGCGATGACTGGCCGCAGGCGGCGCTTGAGCTTACGCTTCCTAGAGCAGAAAATGGGGACCCAGAGGCCATGGCGGCGCTCTATTACATCTATTACTACGTGAAAGAGCCTGATGAAGAAGAAGTGCTCAATTGGCTGCATCGCGCAGCTGAGGCAGGTAATGCTTGGGCCATGAATTTACTGGGTGAGAGGGCGCGTGATGAAGGTAATTCTTTCGAACTTAATACAGAGCAATTAGAAGTAGCAGAAGAATGGTTTCGCCAGGCAGCCGAGGCAGGGTATGCGCCAGGTATGAACAATTTGGCTGTTGTCTTGAGTCATTTAGAACGTTACCAAGAATCTAGAGAGTGGCGAGAAGCCTCCTCCGAAGCAGGCCATATCAATGGGCGTCGATGGATAGCCGCCTGCAATATAGTGCCCATGCTCAAAGATTTCGAAGCCTTGTGTCGAGCGGCATTAGAACCAGATCCTGCAAAAGGGTGGGCAATATTGTTGGCCATTCAGGAAGAGATACCTGGAAGCTATTCAGATCAAGACCTCGATATCTATAGAGAGCACGTTACCCCCGAGCAACGTGCCGAAGGCGAGCGTTTGAAAGAAGAATGGCTGGGCCTGGTACCGCCACTTTCCTACTTCCCCGAGAAGTTTGGCCCCTGATGATATTACTCCCTCGCACCGGTCTTCTGGCGACACTGGCCGGGTTGCTTTTGATGCCGTTAACGCTAGTGTCTGCCTGGACATTGAACGCCGAAGCGCAAGCCGTCAAAGAAGAGGGCACGAGGCTTTACACTGCACACCAAGGTTATGTTCATAATTCTGTGTCATGTCTTTAGTCTGAATCGAAAAGAAATGACTCATGAAAAAGCCTGCACTCGACTGGAATGCGGCCCTTCGAACCCTGCGTGAGGATGGCTCAAATCACTGCGCCAACCGACGCTTTCTAAAACGAATCAGGATCAGCCCGATCCCGGCGACTACCAGCCCGCCCCCGGCCAGCTTGTGCACGCCCAGGCTGTCGCCCATCAGAAGCGCTCCCAACCCTACCGCCAGTACCGGCACCAACAGCGTCATCGGTACGACCTTGTTGACCGGGTGGCGGCGCAGTAGCGCGTACCAGATGCCGTAGGCAACGATCGACGACATCACCGCGGTGTAGAACACGGCTCCCCAGCCGGCGAGCCCCGCCGTGCGAATCGCCTGCCACTGGCCGCTCTCGAACAGCCAGGAGCCGAGCGCGACCTGGGGAAGGGCGAGAAGCGCGATCCAGCCTGCCAGCGCCAGCGGGGGGATGTGAGGGCCGCGCTTGATCAGAAGCTGCGACACCGCCCAGCCCAGCGCGCTCAACAGCAGGATGCCAAGCGGCAGCGGCGCGGGCAGCGTGGGGCCTCCGGCCAGCACCACCACGCCCGCGAACGACAGCAGAAGGCCCACCAGGCGCTTGGGCCCGAGTTTTTCATTGAGAAAGATCACCGCCAGGATCGTGGCGAAAGGCGTGCCCATCTGCACCAGAAGCGCCCCGGTGCCCGCCTCGGACTGGCCAAGGCCAATGAACAGCAGGGCGAAGTGCAGCGTGCCGAAGGTGAAGGAGAGCAGCAGCAGAAACGGCCATTGGGCACGAGGCACCGGATGGAAGGGCACCAGCAGCAGGGCCACCAGGGCAAAGCGCAAGGTGGTCATCAAAAGCGGTGGAAGCTCGACGACGCCTACCTTGATGACGACGATGTTGAGCGCCCAGATGGCGATGACCAGAAGGCCCAGAAGCAGATCGCGTAGCGGCACGGCAAGATCCCTTGGTGAGTAGAAGGTGACAAAGTGATTCGCCCATCATATCAGCCGGGCTCTCTTCCTTTCGCCCGGCAAGTGCCTACAATGGGCAAAGCGCGGCGCTGCCCATGGCGGTGCCGGCCACTATAAAAATCAGATAAAAAAGACACGCATAAAAGGACGCACCATGACGCTGACACGCCACCTTTCCCACGCCGCCCTGGGCCTTGCGGGCGCCGCCCTCTTGACGCTTACGGCCTCCGCCCAGGCGCGCGAACTGTCCGTTTCCACCGTGCTGTCGGACGCCTTCCCCTGGGGGCAGGCCGCCGAGAAGTGGGCGGAGCTTCTGGAGGAGCGCAGCGGCGGCGAGCTGACCCTGCGAGTCTACCCCAACGCCCAGCTCGTCTCCGGCGACCAGACCCGGGAGTTCTCCGCCATGCGCTCCGGGCTGATCGATGCCGCCGTGGGCTCGACCATCAACTGGTCGCCCCAGGTGCCGGAACTCAATCTATTTTCGCTGCCGTTCTTCATCCCGGATACCGCCGCGGTAGACGCGATCACTCAGGGCGAGGCCGGCGAGCTGGTGTTCGAGGCGATCGCCCGGCGTGGCATCATGCCGCTTGCCTGGGGCGAGAACGGCTTTCGCCAGATTTCGAACTCCAACGGGCCGATCAGCGCGCCGGAGGATCTCGAGGGGCTCAAGATCCGCGTGGTCGGCTCGCCGCTGTTTCAAGACACCTTTGCGGCCCTCGGCGCCGACCCCACCCAGATGAGCTGGACCGACGCCCAGCCCGCGCTCACCACCGGCGCCGTGGATGGCCAGGAGAACCCGCTGTCGGTGTTCGACGTGGCGCGGATCGACCAGGTGGGCCAGGAGTACCTGACCCGCTGGAACTACATGAACGACCCCCTGGTGTTCGCGGTGAGCCAGCAGGTCTGGGGGTCGCTGAGCCCCGAAGAGCAGACCATGCTGCGTGAGACTGCGCGAGAGGCCGGCGCCTGGGAAATCGCGATGACCCGCGAGCAGGAGAGCGAGCGCCTGGCCGCCATCGAGGAGCGTGGCGTCACCGTCACCGAGCTCGATGAGGCCGAGTACCAGGCCTTCGTCGAGGCGACCATGAGCGTTCACGAGAAGTGGGCCTCGCGCATCGGTGAAGATCTCATTGAAGCCGCCCAGTCGGCCATCGACGCGCGCTAGGCGCGGTGTCCCATCGGCGGCCGGCCCGTGCCGGCCGCCTTGTCGATTGAGGCCAACATGCAAGAGTATTCCGATGCGCGCCTCGAGCGCTGGCTGGGGGCGGCGTCGCTGATCGTCATCTCGCTCATCAGCCTGGGCAACGTGGTGACCCGCTATCTCACCGGCGGCTCGTTTTCGTTCACCGAGGAGTTCTCGGTGTTTCTTCTGGTGGTGTTGACCTTCGCCGGGGCGAGCGTGGCGCTCAGGCGCAACCGCCACATTCGCATCAGCTTTCTGGAGCGCAGGCTGCCCGCTCGCTTGCGCGGCGCACTGATCCTGTTCCAGGGGCTTTGCGGGCTGGTCGTGCTGGGCCTGATCACCTGGTACGGCGGCAAGCTCGCCTTTGAGGAGTACCAGTGGGAGTCGCTCTCGCCCGGGCTCGGCCTGCCCCAGTGGTGGTACCTGGTGTGGCTGCCGGTGCTCTCGGCGCTGATGGTCTGGCGCCTCGTCCAGCAGACCCGCGAACGGCTGAACGGGAGACTGCGTGATGACCCCTGATTTGTGGATGATCCTCGCCTTCGCGGGGCTTCTGATCGCCGGCGTCCCGGTGGCGTTCTCGCTGGCGCTGGCGGGCTCGATCGGTATCGTGTCGGGGCTTTCGCCTGAGATGCTCGCTACCTTCGGCACCAACACCTACAACAGCATCGCCAAGTACCCCTTGATCGCGATTCCGCTGTTCATCCTGACCGGGCTGATCTTCGAGCGCTCCGGCGTGGCGCTGCGCCTGGTGCGCTTCGCCCAGGCGCTGATCGGCCCGCGCCACGGCGGGCTCGCCCTGGTGGCGGTGCTGGTGTGCATGATCATGGGC
>NZ_JAMZBD010000056.1:0-10794 GCF_024158685.1 Halomonas sp. 707D4
GGGCAATGGCGGCGATGCTCACCCCGCGAGTAGCGCTGTCGGGCTCCATGCCCATCAGCAGCCGAATGCCGTTCTGCCAGTTGGAGGCCTGCCAGAGAAACAGGGCGGCGACCAGGGCGCAAACGAGCCAGGCCACACGGGAGACCAGGCGGCGAAGGCGCGCGCGGGGCTCGGGAAGTCGCAGATAGCGCCATGCTTCGTGAAGCAGCACGCCGATCGCGTAACCGGCACTGATGCAGAGCCCCGAAACGATGCCCTGGGCAAGCAGCGGGCGTGGCACCAGGCTCGGCGTGAGCGAAAGGGCGAACAGGAGCGTGGCCATGATGAGCCCCGTGCTCGAGAAGTGCTCCAGAAAGCGCCGTATCCGCCACGAAGGGTGTCTGGCGTTGAAAGACTGCGACATTCTTTACCTATAAAAAATTGAATTCCAAGGATAGTTTATCAGATCCACCTATACTGGAAGATGAAGCGCCGACAATAACAGGAGCGCGCTTCGTGCCACGCAACCGGAGCCGGTAAAGGCTTTGGGCAACGTGGATCAAGGAACCTATTGCGACACGCCGTGTTCAATAGGAGAAGTGGCTAGGTCAGGAGAGACAACATGCAGCATATCGAGAAATGCGACAAGTGTGGCAAGGAGTATGACCCTTCAGCGAAGAAAGGTCCGCCAGAAGATCCTCAGAAATGCGATGAGTGCGGCGCCGATGTTCAGCCCAAGCACCACCATCCGCATTCGGAATTCCTCGTCGATGATGCCGATGACGATCATCACTCCCTCGAAAAGACGTTGAGAGAGGCCTCGCACAAGGCCGATCGCGACTAGATACTCAAAGGCCCGGTCAATGACCGGGCCTTTTTCGTTCGCCAAAGCGAATCAGAAGCCACTCTGAGTGCGGGCGCCGCGCAGGCAGTCACCGTAATGCATCGTGTCTCCCATCTCCTCGGCCTGCTTGCGGCACTCGGCGCTGCGCGACGAGGAGGGGCCGGAGGCGCAGCCTGCACTGGCCAGCATGACGCCGATGAGGGCGAGGGTCAGAAGATGTTTCATTGAAGTCTCCAAGACGGTTGCGTGAGTGACACCCTATGATGATACCAGCGATGACGCGAGAAGCGCATCGCCGGGTGTGTTCAAGACAGCGAGGTGGTGTGATGGAAAGAGTCTATGCCTGGGACGTGAAGCGAGAATGCGTGGTCTACCGTATTCCCGGTCACACGTTCGACGACGGTCGCGAAGACAGCGACTTCAATCCCGTATGGCTTCCCGCCAAGGCCGACGAGCTGCCCGAAGGGGTGAGCGTCGACGACCTTCGCGAAGTGGAGAGTTGAAAGAAGCGGCGTGGCGTCAAACGATCATTGATCGTCTTCGTCGTTGAGGCGGGCGACCACCTCGTCCGCCTCTGGCTTGGTCGCTACGCGTTGATGGACCAGTGGCACTTCTTCCCGGGTATCGACGACCCACCATTCGGGTTCCGCGTCGATGGCGGCATCTTCCTTCACTGCGCGATAGACGGCAAATCGAGTCATGACAATCCTTCTCCTTGGATGAGCGAACTCTAAACGTAGTGCATCTTCATGTAATGGAGAAGGGCACGCTCACAGTGTCTCGTCGAGCCAAGCCAGGAAGGTGTGCCAGGAGCGCTCGTCCGCTTGCTGATCATGGCGGTCGCTTCCGAAGACGCTGAAAGCGTGGGGCGCACCGGAGTAGATGCCGATTTCGTAATTCAGACCGGCCTGTTCGAGCTCATCGGCAAAGCTGGCCACGTCCTGAAGGCTCACCGATTCATCGGCGCCGCCGTGGGCGATGAAGAGCGGTGCCGTATCGCTCGAGTAACCTTGTCCTTCCGGCGTTTCAAGTCCGCCATGAAAGCTCGCGTAGGCTGCGATGCCATCGGTGTTGCCTTCACGCGCCATCTCGAGCGCCACGGCGCCTCCAAAGCAGTAGCCCAACACGATGGTGCCGGTCGCTGCTCCCAATGCATGCGCTTGATCGAGTCCTGCCTGGGTGAGTTCGCGCATTCGCTGGCGATCACCATAGAGCGCCTGAGTCGCTGCTTGTTTCTCCTCCATTGCCTGAGGGCGATGGCCTTCACCGAAAAGATCGACCGCGAAGGTGTCAAAGCCTTGTTCGGCCAGCATGTCGGCGCGCTCACGCTCGTAATCGTCGATGCCATCCCAGTCGTGCACGAGCAGAACGCTGCCTCTCGGTGTGCCTTTGGCCTTGACGAAATAGCCTTCGAAAGCTTCGTCGTCGACCTGGTAGTCGACATCTTCACCACTTGGCGAATAGCCGAGCGCCTGTGCGCTGACCGCCATGGCCGTACAGGCAATAACGTATTTGATGTATGGGTAAATGGCAGGGCGTTTGCAAGACGCGATGGGCTGTACGGCGCTATGACCGACCAAAGGCCGATGTAGAAATTGTGCTCGCATTTGTCGCTCCAGGTGGTATAGGTAATGATATGACCGAGGCCACGGGGCGTTGAATCACCGTCCAAGGCAAGTGTCTTTTTGAACTTCAAGGGCTTGCGTCTGGAACTACGGGACGGCATGCTTGTCCGTTGTTAGTACGACCACTAGGGAGCTTAGACCATGGCGTTCAACGATTCGCATACCGTACGACCGCATAACGAACAGGCGGTCAGCGGTGCTAGAGCCAACAAGGTACTGCGCAACACCTATGCGCTGCTGGCCATGACGCTGCTGTTCTCTGCCGTGACTGCAGGTGCAGCCATTGCACTGGGCATTCAGCAGATGAACATCTTCGTCTTCTTCATCGGCGCTTACGGGCTGATGTTCCTGGTCCACAAGACCGCCAACTCCGCGATGGGGCTACTCGCCACTTTCGCTTTCACCGGTTTCATGGGCTTCACGCTGGGTCCGATCATCTCGGCCTACCTGACACTGCCCAACGGCGGCGCGCTGATCATGAACGCGCTGGCGATGACGGGCCTGACCTTCATCGGTCTCTCCGCCGTCGCGCTGATGACCAAGAAGGACTTCAGCTTCCTGGGCAACTTCCTGCTGGCCGGCGCCATCGTGCTGGTACTGGCCATGGTGGCGGGGCTGATCTTCCAGATTCCGGCGCTGTCGCTGATGGTATCTGCCGGTTTCGTGCTGTTCGCTTCTGCAGCGATCCTGTACCAGACCAGCGAGATCGTTCACCGTGCCGGCGAGACCAACTACATTCTCGCGACGATCTCTCTTTACGTGTCGATCTACAACCTGTTCATCAGCCTGCTGTCCATCCTGGGTATCATGAGCAACGACTGATCGATACAATTTGCGCTACCCAAACAGGCCCTACTTCGGTAGGGTCTTTTTTTTATCAAGAGAGAGCGTGCATGAAGTACGGGCTACTGGTCACGGGGGCGCCCTATACAAGCCCGGCGCCCCACTCGGCGCTGCGATTCGCCCAGGCGCTGATAGCGAAAGGCCACGAGCTGGCCGGTGTCTTCTTTTACCAGGAAGGGGTGATGAATGCCTCTTCATTGATGTGCCCGCCTCAGGACGAACTCAACCTGCGAAACGCCTGGGTCGCGCTGCACGAAGCACACGGCACTTCCCTGGATGTCTGCATCGCCGCTGCTCTGCGGCGAGGCGTGCTGGATGACGCCGAAGCTAGACGACATGGTCTCGAGCATGCAAGTCTCGATGCCCCCTTCGAACTGACCGGGCTGGGCCAACTGCTCGAGTTGCAGCGCCGCTGCGACCGTTTCCTGACTTTTGCCTGAGAGGATGCCATGGTCGATGACGTTTCCCGCCTGATCACGCTCAGCCGTGCTCCTTACGACTCTAACACCCTGCGTGAAGGTCTCGACGTTGCCCTGGTTGCGGCGGCCTTCGGCGAGCCGGTCACATTACTTTTCCAGGGGCAGGGGGTGCTGGCGCTGGTCAAGGACCAGGCGGCGGGGGCACCGGGACAGAAAGCCGTGCACCCTATCCTCGCGATGCTCGAGATGTACGATATCGACGAGCTCTTGGTGGCAGAGGAGAGCCTTCTAAGGCTTGGGCTTGCCGCCGAGCAGTTGATACCTGCCGCACAGGTGATCTCGAACGCCGAGTTGGCCGCGCTGTATCGCGGCGGGCGCGACATTCTGCATTTTTGAGGGCGGAGCATGCTGCATATTCTCAACAAGGCGCCGGCAAACGCCCGGGCCGACGACATGCTCGCCGTAGTGGGCGAGTCCGACGAGGTGGTGCTGCTCGAGCAGGCCGTGCAGGCTTGCCTATCACCGCACTGGCCAGGCTTCGAGCGCTGCCGGGGCCGACTCTATCTGCTGGAGGAAGACCTGGCATCACGAGGACTTCTCGAAGCGGCCAAAAGCGGTGCAGTTCCTACCATCGATATGGAAGGATTCGTGGCCTTGAGCGAGCGACATACCCGGAGCGTGACGTGGTACTGACATGAACGATACAAGTTTATACCGTTATCTTGATGCAGAAGAAAACATCGAACTCGATCCTGAAGGATACCTGGTAAACATGACGGACTGGTCACCAGAGGTCGCCGAGCGGCTGGCGCAGGAGGAAGGGCTGACGCTGACCGAAGCACACTGGGAGGTTTTGCGCGTGGCGCGGGATTTCTATGCACGCTTCGAAATGGCCCCGGCGATGCGCGCACTGGTCAAGGCGACCCGGCTGGCGCTAGGCGACGAGAAGGGCAGTTCGATCTACCTGATGGGGCTTTTCCCCGAAAGCCCCGCCCGGCGCGTGGCTCGCCTCGGTGGGTTGCCCAAGCCCACCAACTGCCTGTGACGCTAGACCAGATCGCCCCGGGTGCAGACCGACAGCACCACGGCATCCTGGGCGCTGGTCGAAACCAGGGCGTGGCCCATGTCGCTGTCGAAGTAGATGCTGTCGCCCTGGCCGAGCGCGAGCGGGGCGTAGAACTCGGTGTAGAGCAGTATCTCGCCTTCGAGGATCATCAGAAACTCCTCGCCGTCGTGGCGCACCCACTGGTGGTACTCGGCGAAGTCCCGGGCGCGCACGATGGTCTTGAAGGGAATCATGCGTTTCTGGGCGAGCTGATGGCCTAGGAGCTCGTGCTCGTAGGTGGGGGTCGGATGAAGCTCCCCCTTGCCCTTGCGGGTCAAATCGCGCCGGCCCATGGTGTACTGCTCACGCTTGGGCGGGGTGAAGAGCTGGGGCAGGTCGATATCGAGCCCGGCGATCAGCTTCTGGACCACGCTGAACGTCGGCGAGACCTGGTCGTTCTCGATTTTGGAGAGCGTCGAGCGGGCAAGGCCGGTGCGCTGGCTGACATCTTCCAGGGTCCACTGGTTGGTCAGGCGGATCTCCTTGAGGCGCAGGCCCAGGCGCAGCGGTTCCACGAAGGGTTTGCGTCCCGATGCGATACGCAGCGCCGCCTGTTCGTCATAGCTCTCCGTCATGCTTTCTGCCCGTCGTCGAATGCTTGGGGAGCGTCATGGTACCACAGCCAGCAGCTCAAGCCGCCGGCGGCGCGAAAGGCAGGCCGAGCAGGGCCTTGACATGGGCCTCGCAGCCGCTGGCGAGCGACACCGGGTTGTAGCCACCCTCCAGCACCGACACCAGCCGGTTCTCGGCGTAGAGCGCGGCAATCTCCATCGCCAGCTGCGTGACCCAGTAGTAATCCTCGTCATCGAGGCAAAGCTCGCCCATGGGGTCGTCGCGGTGGGCATCGAAGCCCGTGGAGAGCAGCACTAGGTCGGGCTTGAAGGCGTGCAGGGCGGGCAGCCAGTGGCGCTCGACCGCCGCGCGGAACGCCGCGCCGTCGCATCCCGCTTCAAGCGGCGTGTTGACCACGTTGTGCCATTCGCTTCTCAGGTAGCGCCAAGGGTAGAAGGGATATTGAAAGCTCGTGCAGATCAGCACGTTCGGATCGTTCTTGAAGATGTCGATGGTGCCATTGCACTGGTGGACGTCGAAATCGAGAATCGCCACGCGCCGTGCACCATGCCTGGCCCGGGCGTGGGCGGCGCCCACGGCCACGTTGTTGTAGAAGCAGAACCCCATGGCATCGGTGGCTTCGGCGTGATGCCCCGGCGGGCGCACGGCACAGAAGACGTTGTCCGCCTGGCGCTTGAAGACCTGGTCCACCCCCTTGATGACCGCGCCGGCCGCGACTCGAGCGGCCTTGAGCGAATCGGGACTCATCAGGGTGTCGCTGTCGAGCGCCGCCAGGCCTTCGCTGGGCAAACACTTTTCCAGTGCCCGGAGGTGGCGGGCAGGATGGACACGCTCGAGCGCCTCGAGGGGCGCCTCCTTCGCCTCGCCCTGCATGGTCTGCTGCAAGAGTCCGCAAAGCGACAGGCGCGCGCGTATCGCCTCGAGCCGCGCCGGGCTTTCCGGGTGCTCCGGCCCCATGTGGTGCAAGATGCAGTGGGGATGGGTAAGGTAGGCGGTGATCATGCGCTCGCTCCGTTTATCGTCAGGCTACCTTAAACGTCATGTGGGCTTGCGCGACACTGGTCATAGGTCGTAAACAGATAGCTCGTACATCGAAAGCTCGTACACAGAGAGTGGCACATTTTCGGGAGAGGCGTTCGTGAGCACACGTTTTTTACACCACTTCTTCGAACCACGCAGCGTGGCCGTGTTCGGCGCTTCCGAAAAGCCTGAATCCCTGGGTGGCCTGGTGCTGCGTAACCTGCAGGAAGGCGGCTTTACCGGCACGCTCTGGGCGGTGAACCCCAAGGGCTACCGCGACGTGTTCGGTACCGCCTGCTTCAAGAGTGCGAGTGATCTGCCGGGCACGCCGGACCTGGCGGTGATCTGTACCCGGGTGGAAGGCGCGCCGCAGCTGATCGGCAAATTGGGCAGAAAGGGCGTCAAGGCGGCGCTGGTCCTCTCCGGCGGGGCGTATCTCGATCGCGAGCAGGGCGACGAGGGCTCGATTCGCGAGCAGATGCTCCACGCTGCCCGCGCCTCGGGCATGCGCGTGCTCGGGCCGGAGTGCATGGGCCTGATCGTGCCAGGCAGAAAGCTCAATGCCTCCTACGCCAGTCAGCCGGTCAGGCCCGGGCGAGTGGCGTACCTCGGCCAGTCCGGCATGCTCGCCAACGCCATGATCGACTGGGCCGCCGGGCGCGAGGCGGGCTTTTCCCACCTGATCACCGTGGGCGACAGCGTCGACGTACTGCTGCCCGATCTGATCGATTACGTGAACCAGTTCTCGCCGGCCCAAGCGATCCTCCTTCATCTCGAGCGGGTGATGGATTCCCAGCACTTCATGACCTCGGTGCGCGACGCCTCGCGCAACCGCCTGGTGCTGGCGATCAAGAGCGGTCGCACGCCGGCCTCGGACCTTTCCGGCATGCCGCCGACACCCGGCATCATCAATCGCGACGTGGTGTTCGATGCCGCCTTCGCCCGGGCCGGGGTGGTGCGGGTCGACGACTCCGACGAACTGTTCGACGCGCTGGAGACGCTCTCGCGCATGCGCCCGCTGCGCGGCGACCGGCTTGCGGTGGTCTCCAACGGCCTGGGCCCGGCGATGCTGGCCATCGACAAGCTGGTCAGCGCCGGCGGCACGCTCGCCACCTTCAGTGACGAGACCCGTACGGCGCTCACCAGGCGCCGAGTGGACATGAGCAAGCCCGGCGAGAATCCGGTGGACGTGGGCGGCAACGCCACGCCCGCCCGCTTCGTCGATGCGCTTGAGATCGTCACCGCCGACCCTGGCGTCGATGCGGTGCTGGTGGTGCATGCGCCCACGCGGCTCGCGCCATCGGTCGAGACCGCTCAGGCGCTGGTCGACCACCGCAAGCGCTTCAAGCGCAACCTTCTGACCAGCTGGATGGGGTTGAAGGAGGCCTTGAATGCGCGCGGCCTGTGCAGCGCAGCGGGCATTCCCACCTACATCTCGCCGGAGAAGGCGGTCAAAGCCTTCATGCACATGGTCGACTACCAGCGGGTGCAGGCGCTGCTCCACGAGATCCCGCCGAGTTTGACCTTCACCACCCGCGCCGAGGATCGCGCCGAGTGCCGTGCGCTGATCGAGCGCGCGCGCGCCGCCGGACGCCAGACGCTGAGCCATTCGGAAACCGCCAAGGTGCTCGAGGCCTACGGCATTCCCACGGCGCCGAGCGTCTACCTGCAGCACCCGCGCGAGGCGCACGAAAATGGCGGTCATTTCGACGGCCCCAAGGCGCTCAAGGTGGTCCACGAGGGCAACTGCCGGCCCTACCGCTACCGCCGCCATCCGCACAAGCTCTCTGCCGGGCTTACGCAGGACCTGGAAACCGCCGAGCAGGTGGAGGAGGGCATGCAGCGCCTGGGCGCCAAGGTACAGGAGAAGTTTCCCGAGTACGCCATCAAGGAGTTCTGCCTGCAGCCCATGCAGCGCGGCAAGCACTCGATGCAGATCTGCGCCGGCATCACCCGTGACCCGGTGTTCGGGCCCCTGATCGTGTTCGGCATCGGCGGCTACAAGGTGAACGTGCTGGCGGATCGCCAGGTGGCGCTGCCGCCGCTCAACATGAGCCTGGCCGCCGACGTGGTCCGGCGCACCCACGCCGCTTCGCTGATTCGCGAGCACTCGGCGGACGTGGAGCGCGATCTGGAGCGGCTTTGCCAGCTGCTGGTGAAACTATCCCAGATGGCGACGGATCTCACCGAGCTGCGCGGGCTCGAGCTCAATCCGCTGCTCTTGAACCGCGACGGCATGCTGGCGGTGGATTTCGCCCTGGACCTGGGGGCGCCGGCGCGGTTCGCGATCATGCCCTATCCGGAGGAGCTGCGCGAGTGGGTGACGCTGAACAACGGCTGGCAGGTCGAGATTCGCCCGATCCGCGCCGAGGATGCGCCCTTGATCACCCGCTTTCATACCCGGCTTTCCGAGGAGAGCATCCGCTTTCGCTACTTCCACAACAAGGCAAGCCTCACCCAGCGCGATCTGTCGATCCTTTCGCACATCAACTACGACCGCCAGATGGCCTTCATCGCCGAGCACCAGCACGACGACGGCAGCAAGGAGATGCTCGGCGTTGTACGGGTCTACAACGATGCCGACAACATTCGCACCGAGTTCTCGATCATCGTGCGCGATGACCTGCAGGGGTTGGGGATCGGGCGGCTGCTGATGGAGAAGATGATCGCCTACTGCAAGGGGATCGGCACCATCGAGATGATCGGCAAGATCATGATGGACAATCACCCCATGCGTGCACTGATGAAAAAGCTCGGCTTCAAGAGCCGCTACAACATGGAGGAGCAAGTGATCGACGCGGTGCTGCGCCTCAACGAGCCGGACAGCGAATGGCAGCGCCACCGCCTCGAGAGCCTGGCGGACTAGCCGCCCGGCTCGTTGACGGACTCACGGGGCGAGGCGGAAGCGGCTCCAGGGACCGTCGCCCTGGCGTTCGAAGCGTAGGCGGTCATGAAGCCTGCTGGGCTGGCCCTGCCAGAACTCGATCATGTCGGGCTTGATGCGATAGCCGCCCCAGTGGATCGGGCGCGGGATCTGCTGGTCCGCGTAGGCGTGCTCGAAGCGGGTCTGACGCTCCTCGATCCAGTTGCGATCGGGAATCACCACGCTCTGGGTGGCGATCCAGGCGCCCAGCTGACTGCCGCGCGGGCGGCTAGCGAAGTAGGCATCCGACTCTTCCGGCGCCACCTGCTCGACGGGGCCTTCGACGCGCACCTGACGCGACAAGCCGGGCCACCAGAAGGTCGCGGCAGCGAAGGGGACGTTGCTGAGCTCGCTGCCCTTATGGCTGTGGTAGTTGGTGTAGAAGGTCAGCCCTTGGTCGTCGAAACCTTTCAGCAGCACCACCCGGGCATGGGGGCGCCCTTGGCTGTCCACAGTGGCGAGCGTCATGGCGTTGGCGTCCTGGCCATCGCTTTGAAGCGCAAGGTCCAGCCACTCGCCGAAGAACGCCAGCGGATCGGTCGGGGTAGTGGCCTCGTCCAGGTGGCGGCCTTCGTAGTCACGCCGAACGTCGGCAATGTTACGGGTCATGGTGCCTGCTCCCTTGTGTTGTTGACGTTAGTGTACATCACTCATGTCGCGCCGCGGATTTGCCGGGCGCGAAAGCGCGCGTAGCCGAGCGCACCGGCGAACAGCCCCAGGGCGGCCAGCACCTCGAGCGCGCCGCGCAGCATCTGTCCGGTGGCAGAGGCGAACATCACGCCCTGGGCCACGTACAGAAGGCTGACGAAGGCGAGCCACGCATGGCCACGAGGACGCTGGGCGATGATCGACGGTAGAAACAGGATCAGCGGCAGCACGAAAGCGAGTACCGGGCGCCACTGATACTCGTCGCCCTGGACCATGAAGCCGCGAAACATCACCAGCGCCAGCAGCACCACGAAGCTTGCCAGCACCAGGCGGCGCGTCGTGTGCGTCAAGGCATCGATACCGTGGCGCCGTTCGAAATCGTCGAGCCACCTCATGTCCGCTTTTCGCCGCGCATCGCGTGAAGCGCGAGCGAAAGCCGGGCCAGGCGCTGCCCCTGGGCCACGCACAGGGCACGCTCGTGCTCGTCCACCGAGCGGTCGGCGCGGGCGCCGGCCACGTGGCTCGCCCCGTAGGGGGTGCCGCCGGAGCGGGTCTCGATCAGCTCGGTTTCGCTGTAGGGAATGCCCGCGTAGACCATGCCGTGGTGCAAGAGCGGCACCAGCATGGTCAGAAGCGTGCTCTCCTGGCCGCCGTGCAGGCTCGACGACGAGGTGAAGCAGGTGGCGGGCTTGTCGATCAGCGCGCCGTTCATCCAGAGCCCGCTGGTGGTGTCGAGAAAGTACTTGAGAGGCGCGGCGATGTTGCCGAAACGCGTGGGGCTGCCCAGCGCCAGGCCCGCGCAGTGGCGTAGATCG
>NZ_JAMZBD010000057.1:0-10648 GCF_024158685.1 Halomonas sp. 707D4
CTGCTGTTTCGAGCGCGCCCGACCCGCTAGAAGTCCAGGCGGTAGCCCAGCGTCAGGGTGCGTCCGCGCCCGGCGAAGTAGCGCTCGTCGTTCACCAGCGCGCTCTGCGAGTAGTAGGTGACGTACTGTTCGTCGAGCAGGTTGGAGATACCCACGTCCATCTGACCCACGGGCAGGCGATAGCCGACGGCGGCGTCCATCAGCAGGTAGCCGTCGAACTCGCGCTCGGGCTCGTCGAAGCTCATGTCCATGGCGTAGTTGGCCTGCACGAAGGTCGAGAGGTTATCGGTCCAGTCGGAGGAGACGCTCGCCACCACGCGATCAGGGGCGACGTCGATGCCGGAAAGCGAGGCGTCCAGGTGGCCGTCGTCGTTGCTGTCGTAGCGCCCGCGCATGCGTGAGTACGAGAGCCGTCCGGCGTGCTGGTCGGTGAAGCGGTAGCCGATTGCTGCCTCCAGCCCCTTGATCTCGGTTTCCTGCCGTGCCATGAAGAAGGCGTCGTCGCGCTCGACGAGTCGGCTGCCGAAGTCCGACGAGGAGATGTAGTAGTTCAGCTCCGCCGCGAGGCGCCCATCGTCGTAGCGAACGCCGGTCTCGACATTGTCGGTGACGATGGGGCGCAGGTTCTCGATACTGTCCACGGACTGCCCGGGCCGCTGGATGCTGCGAAGCGCCCGGCCCACGTCCGGAATCGTGAAGCCTTCCGAGTAGTTGGCGAACAGGCTCCAGTGCTCGACGGGCTTCCACACCGCCCCCAGATTGTAGAGCGTCTCGTTGAAGCTCGGCGAGCCCCCTTCCACGTCCACCGCGTTGCGGGTATAGAGCGTCTGGTAATCGTCGATATCGAGCTTGGCGTACTCGTAGCGCACTCCCGCTGACAAGAGCAGCGAATCCAGCGGCGCGAACTCCGCCTGCAGGAAGGGCGAAAGGTCGGTGTAACTCGCCGGCGGCACGTAGGTGCGATCGGTCTGGTACAGGTACTGCTCGGTATCATCGAACAAGGTGTCGAAGCCGCCGGTCAGCTTCAGCCGATCGTCGAGCAGGTCGTCACGGCTCAGGGACACCTTGGTACCGTACTTCGAGGTCGTCGCCAGGGTCTGGTCGTAAAAGGTGCCGACCGGTGCGAACGCCGGGTCCTGGAACGTGGCCGAGTTGTCGGCGCCGAACAGCGCCTTGTAGTCCTGATAGTACACCTGAGCGCTCAGGTGCATGCCGGCCAGGTCGTAGTGGTCGTAGCTCAGGCCGGTCGTCCATACCCGGTTGTAGGGAGCGCGGCCTTCCGGCGTGCCGCGTCGGGAGGTCGTCACCACGCCATTGTCGCGATCGCCGGTGACGCTCAGGTAACCATTATGACCTTCGATGTCGTAGTGATTGAGGGTGAATTGCAGGCGCTGGTCGTCATCGAACCAGTAGGCGAGCTTGCCGAGGATATCGAAGGAGCGGGCATCCATGAGATCGCCCTGGGTATTGTCCACGCCGACCGCATCGCCGTTGCCGTCCAGGAACAGGCCCTGGTCCTCGAGGCTCGCCGAGAACAGGTAGTCCACATCGCCGCTGTTGCCGCTGACGCCATAGGTGGTGCGATAGCTGAGTGTGTCGCCGTCCAGCTCGCGGGTCGGCGTGGTGACCTGGGCTTCGACATGCTGGTTGAAGGAGCCAGGTTCGGGGCGCCGGGTCACCAGGTTGATGACGCCCCCTTCGGCGCCGATGCCATTGGTGGCGTTGGCACCCTGGATCACCTCGATCTGCTCGACCATGGAGAAATCGATGGTGTGCGCTTCGCGACCGGTCGGGCGCAGCGGGTTGGACTGCGGAATGCCGTCGATCAGGATGAGCGGTCTGCGCCCGCGCAGGGTCTCGCCACTGCCGCTCATCTTCTGGCGGCTGGGGGAGTAGGACGGCAGCAAGTTGCTGAGTATCTGCGAGGAGTCGCTGGTGAGCTGGAGCTGCTGCTCGATCTCCTCAGAGGTGATGACGCGTACCGTCTGGGGCGAGTCCTCCTTGGTGGCGCTGGTCCTCGAGGCAGTGACGACCACGGGCTGCTCGACCTGCTCGCGGCCGGCGTTGACCGCCGACCTCGACTGCTCCTGAGCCTGGGCCTGGGAAGCGGCCATCAGGCCGACCAGAGTGGCGGTTTGCCAGCGCGCGCGATGATGTTGACAGCGCATCTTCTTCTTATCCTCTTAAAAAATTCACGAGCGACCCCTGATAAAGATCGATTATCATAAACAAATGATAATGATTATATTATGCATGTGCGTCAGTCTAAGGTCCATTACCGTGCAACGCCGCGTTCGACATCTCGGACCGATCACCCGCGTTCCGACGACGAGAAGACATTGTAAATGAGAACGTTTTATCCTACGGTGCGTGTTTGATTCCTGGCAGGCGCGTCGATGTCCGACACGAACTCTCGATCCCCTCGCCTCGTGGGTGAGGCACTGAGCGCGGGCTATGAAACCCGCACGGTGCTCGACGGCGTCGACATCGCTGTGGCCGAAGGCAAGCTCACGGTGCTGCTCGGCCCCAATGGCAGCGGCAAGTCGACGCTGCTCAAGACCCTGGCCCGCACCCTCGCGCCCAAGGCGGGCCACGTTCACCTGGATGGCAAGGACATCCACCGGTGCGCCACTCGGGACGTGGCCCGGCGGCTGGGCCTTCTTCCTCAGGGGCCTGCGGCCCCGGAGGGGCTGACCGTCGAACAACTGGTGGGCATGGGCCGCTTTCCCCATCAAAGGTGGTGGCACAAGGACGCCCGACGCGATGCCCAGGCCATCCGCGAGGCGATGGACTACACCCGGGTGAGCGAGTTCGCCGACCGCCCGGTGGATGCCCTGTCCGGCGGGCAGCGCCAGCGCTGCTGGATCGCCATGGTGCTGGCCCAGCAGACCGACTTGATCCTGCTCGACGAGCCCACCACCTTTCTCGATTTGAAGGTGCAGGTAGAGCTCATGGAGCTGCTCTCGCGCCTGGCCCACGAACGCGGCCGTACGCTGCTGCTGGTGCTGCACGACCTCAATCTGGCGGCGGCCTACGCCGATCATCTGGTGATGCTGCGCGAGGGACGAATCGTGGCCGACGGCGCCCCCGCCGAGGTCTTTACCGCCGATACCCTGCAGCGGGTCTTCGAACTCGATGCCCAGGTGATGCTGGACCCCGAAAGCGGGCGCCCGGTCTGCCTGCCGCGCCGTTTCGAACGCCCTCGCGCCACCGTTTCCTCCGCGCTTTCGAGCGCCACGTGAGATGCACATGCCCCCTGTCTTTTGCGCCCAGCTGAGCCGCGAGCAGAACGATCCGCTGCCGGGCAGTGCCGCCCACGTCGAACGGCACCTGCTAGTCAGTTGGCCCCGGGCGAAGTGGCAGCGAAATCTTCGCCACGCAAGCGACATGCCCTCGGAAATCGGCGTCACGCTGGATGCCATCGCAGCGGCGGGGCGGCGGGTGAACCTGATCCAGCAGCCTGGCATGGAGGCCACCCGGCATCGAATATTCCTGATGCCCGAGCGGCGTCGTTTCACCGTGGCAAGAGAGGCGCTTGGCGAGTTTCTCGCCGCTTGGCAAACGGGAAGCTCGCTGGCCCTTTGGGAAGAGCCGAGACTCGCTCACGACCTGATCCTTTGCTGCACGCATGCCAAGAAAGACAAGTGCTGCGCCAAGTACGGCTACCAGACCTTCAAGGCACTGGCTCAGGCCGTTGCCGAGCATGAGCTCCCCTTCGACGTGTGGGAGAGCAGCCACCTGGGCGGCTGCCGCCTGGCGGCGAGTCTTATCGTGCTCTCGCCGGTACGCAAGTACGGGCGCATCGCGCCGGAACAAGCGCTCGCGTTTTTGCAAAGCGAGGCATCCGGCCAGCGCTACCTGCCCGGCTACCGCGGCAACTCCTCGCTCTCTCCCGCCCAGCAGTGTGCCGAAGTGGCGCTGCTCGAACACCTGGAACAGGCCAACGCCCTGACGGCGCCGACCTTGATCGACGACCATGGCGACGAGCGCGAACGCGTCATGCGCTGGAAGCTCCATACTCCGCCCTACCAGGCCACCGTGCACTGCCAGGCCCGTTCGATCCTGCGCGTCGATACCTGCGCCGACCTGGCGCAGGGCCCGACCGAAAGCCTGGTCTGGCAGGCGCGCGTCGATATCTGAGCCGCGCGATGCTCAAAGCAGTTGACAACGCGTCCGCTCCTCTCTCAAATAGCCGCGTTTTGACCTTTGGCATCATCTTTCGCCCCGATTGGAGGGACGTTCATGCTGACTCTTGCGCGCCGCTGGCGCTGGTTGACGCTGCTTGCCATGGCAAGTCTTCTGTCGGGCTGTCTGGCCCTGCCCCAGACCGGGCTGTTCGCCTTTCGCTTGGCGGTGACCTCGCTGGGGGTCGAGAACGTGCGCATCGGCCCCTACAACCTGAATGCGGGGCTCGACACCACCGACCTGACCAGCCTGATCGCCTCGAGCCTGGGCGCGGGGAGCCTGCCGGTGCAGGCCACCATGGCGCTGGGACTGGGGCTTCCGGCGGGCATGCCGGCGGTGAACATGGCCGGCTTCAACTGGACGCTGGACATGCCCGGCGTCGACCCGGTTTCCGGGCGCTACAGCGAAGACGTCTCGCTCACGCCGGGGGATGGCGCCAACCTGCGCCTGCCGGTCTCCTTCGACGTGCTGGCCACCGACCCGCAGCGTCTGAGCCCGATGGTCGACCTGGCCCGGCAGCTGGCCTCGAACGGCTCGCTGCCCGCCGGCAGCGAACTGGCGATCACCCCGGGAGATCTGCGCGGGCTCGGCATGACGCTGCCCGCCGGCTTGCTCACGCCCACCCTGCGCCTCAACGTCGGCGAGGACGGTCAGCTCACGCCGGTACGTTAAAGGCCACGCCGCCCGACCCACTGGGCGGCGAACTGCCAGGCGGTACGCCCGCTGCGCCCGCCGCGAAGCGTGGCGAAGCGAATCGCCTCCTCCCGGGCGGCCTCCTCCCAGGCGCCCTCCCCGCCCAGGCTCGTGACCCAGTGCTCGCAAACCTCGAGATAGGTGGCCTGGTTGAAGGGGTGAAAGCCGAGCCACAGCCCGAAGCGGTCCGACAGCGAGATCTTCTCCTCCACGGCGTCGCCGTGATGCAGCTCCTCGCCGACCAGCCTGGAGCCTTCGTTGTCCGCCATCGACTCCGGCAGCAGATGGCGACGGTTCGAGGTGGCGTAGATCAAGACGTTCTCCGGCGGGCCGGTGAGCGTGCCGTCGAGCACGCTCTTGAGCGCCTTGTAGGCGTCGTCGCTGCCCTCGAAGGAGAGATCGTCGCAGTAGACCACGAAGCGCTGGGGTGCGTGGCGAAGCGTCTCGACCAGCCGGGGGAGGCTTGCCAGGTCGTGGCGGTCCACCTGGATCAGCCGCAGGCCCTCGTGGCCCAGGGTATTGATCAAGGCACGCACCACCGACGATTTGCCGCTGCCGCGCGAGCCCCACAGCAGCGCGTGGTTGGCGGGCAGCCCCTTCAAAAACGCCCGGGTGTTGTCGACCAGCGCCTTCTTCTGGCGCTCGATGCCGAGCAGGTCGTGGAGCGTGGTGGTATCGCGCACCGGTACCGGCACCAGGTGACCGCCGAGCGGATGGCGCTGCCACAGCGCGGCGGTATGGGTGTTCCAGTCCACCGGCGTGGGCGCCGGGGGAAGCCAGTGCTCGACGTGGTCGAGCAGCTGGGTGAGTCGTTGGGTTAATTCGGCGTCCATCCTTGCCCTCTCGTTGGGTTATGCTAAAAATACCGACACTGAACCGTCATCTCGAACACGGCTTTTGCCGATAAGGAACCGATCATGCGCTGGCTTCGCCCCTTCGCCGTTACCGCCCTGTGCGCCTCGCTCGCGGCGTGTGCCACCTCGCCCACCGGGCGCTCGCAGCTTCTGCTGCTCTCGGACGCCGAGCTCAACCAGATGGGCCAGCAGGCCTTTGCCCAGTACCAGCAGGACGTGCCGATGGGCGACCAGGCGAGCCTGCGCTACGTGCAGTGCATCACCGATGCCATCGTCGACGTGTTGCCGGAGCGCCAGCGCAACCAGGACTGGCAGGTGCGGGTGTTCAAGTCCGACCAGCCCAACGCCTTCGCCCTGCCCGGCGGCTACATGGGGGTGAATACCGGCATGCTGGACATCGCCACCAACCAGGACCAGCTCGCCTCGGTGATCGGCCACGAGATCGGCCATGTGCTGGCCAACCACGCCAACGAACGCGCCTCCACCCAGAGCGCGACCTCCCTGGGGCTTTCGGTGATCTCCAGCGCCTCGGGCATGCAGTCGCCCGGCGGCCAGCAGCTGATGGGCGTACTCGGCATGGGCGCGCAGTACGGCATCGCGCTGCCCTTCTCGCGTCGCCACGAAAGCGAGGCGGACACCATCGGCCAGAACCTGATGGCCCAGGCCGGCTTCGACCCGCGCGAAAGCGTCACGCTGTGGCAGAACATGCAGGCCGCCTCCACCGGCGGAGCGCCGCCGGCGTGGATGTCGACCCACCCGAGCCAGGATCAGCGCATCGACGGCCTGCAGGCCGGCATGGACCAGGCGATGGCCACCTATGAGCAGGCCAGAAGCCAGGGCCGCACGCCGAACTGCCCGCGCCCCTGACCCCTCCTAGCCGGTGAGCGCGCGTCTCAACAGCGCGCGCACCGGCCCGGTGTCCGGACGCACGCTTCGCCACAGGAAGAACGCCTCCGCCGCCTGCTCCACCAGCATCCCCAGGCCATCCACCGGGGTGGCGCCGTGATTTTGCGCCCAGCGCAGAAACACCGTGGGCTCGGCCGCGTACATCATGTCGTAGGCGAAGCCGCCGGCGGTGAACAGCGCCTCCGGCAGCGGCGGAAGCTCGCCGGCAAGGCTTGCACTGGTGCCGTTGATGACCAGATCGAACGGCTCCTCCAAGACGTCATACCCCCCGCCGACGACCGCGCCCAAGTCGGCGAAGTCACGCGCCAGTGCGGCGGCCTTGGCGCCGGTGCGGTTGATGATCACCACCTCGCGAGGACCTCTTTCCAAAAGCGGCGCGAGCACACCGCGCACCGCGCCGCCGGCGCCCAGCACCAGGATGCGTGCCCCGCTCAACGGGATGTGATGGGCATCCAGGTCGCGCAGTAACCCCACCCCGTCGGTATTGTCACCGTAGACGCGGCCGTTCTGGCCATTGATCAGCGTATTGACCGCACCGGCCCGGCGCGCCCGCTCGCTCAGCGTGTCGCACAGCGCGAAGGCCTGCTCCTTGAAGGGTACGGTGACGTTGGCGCCCCGCCCGCCGCTTTCGCAGAAGGCCCGCCAGGTGGCGACGAAGCCGTCGAGCGGGGCGAGCTCGGCGGTGTAGACGATCTCCTGGCCGGTCTGCTCGCCGAAGCGCTGGTGAATCAAGGGGGACTTCGAGTGCTCGACGGGGTTGCCCAGCACGCAGTAACGATCGCTCATGGCGCCACCCCCAGCCGCTTCGCCTCGCCCAGCCAGTCCCGCGCGACCAGATACTCGTCGAGGCGCGCCTCGGGGCTTCCGGCGCCCGGGGTGTAGGCGTACTCCCAGCGGGCCAGCGGCGGCATCGACATCAAGATCGACTCGGTGCGCCCGCCGCTCTGCAGCCCGAACAGGGTGCCCCGGTCCCACACCAGGTTGAACTCGACGTAGCGCCCGCGCCGGTAGAGCTGGAAGTCGCGTTCGCGGTCATTCCAGGGAGTGTCGCGCCGGCGCTCGACGATCGGCAGGTAGGCGTCGAGGAAGCTGTCGCCCACGGCGCGCTGGAAGGCGAAGGAGGATTCGAAGCCCGCCTCGTTCAGGTCGTCGAAGAACAGCCCGCCCACGCCCCGGGTCTCGTCGCGGTGCTTGAGGTAGAAGTAGTCGTCGCACCACGCCTTGTAGCGCGGGTAGACGTCATCGCCGAAGGGCGCGCAGGCGTCGCGGGCCACCCGGTGCCAGTGCACCGCATCCTCGAACACAGGGTAGAACGGGGTCAGGTCGAAGCCGCCGCCGAACCACCACACCGGCGCCTCGCCCTCCTTCTCGGCGATGAAGAAGCGCACGTTGCCGTGGCTGGTCGGCACGTGCGGGTTCGTCGGGTGCAGCACCCAGGAAACCCCGACCGCGTGAAAGCTGCGCCCGGCGAGTTCCGGGCGCGAGGCGGTGGCGGACGGTGGCAGCGTCTGGCCGAAGACGTGGGAGAAGTTGACCCCGCCCTTCTCGAACAGCGCGCCGTTCTCGATCACTCGGGAGCGCCCGCCGCCGCCCTCCTCGCGCTGCCAGCTGTCCTCGCGGAAGGTGGCGCGGCCATCGGCTTTGGCCAGCGCCTCGCACAGGCGATCCTGCAGATCCAGCAGGTAGGTCTTGACGTCGTTCAGGTGCTCGTGGGCCACTGTCTCTCCAAAACGTTGCCTTGAGGGTAGACACTGATGGTAAGGGGTAAAGCGAAAGGCGTGAAGGGCCGACTCAGGACGGCGCCTGATAGCGGGCGAGCGCGCGGCGATAGGCGCCGCTTCGCACCGCGCGACTGATCATCGGCATCGCGCTCTTGATACCGGCGCGCACCAGCCGACGCGTCGGCATCGTCATGGCAAGATCCAGCTGCGCCGCCGCCCACTCGGGCAACAGGTCGATGCCGGCGCGCATGAACAAAGCGCCGGCCGGGCGCAGCAGGAGATGGCGCGGCGGCGCCGCCAGCAGCAGCGCGACCACCTCGCGGGTGCGCGTATCACACACCAGCCGGGGCCGCTGCGCTTCGAGATAGGCGTCGATGGCCGCTGCGCTGTCCGGCACGTCGCGGGCGCCGAGAGCCTCGGCGATGCAGGCGGTCTCGAAGAAGTAGCGGTCCTGCTCGGCCCGCGAAAGCCCCGGGTTGCGATAGCGCAGGTGCGCGGCCATGAAGCGGCTCATCTCCGCCACGTGTACCCAGGTGAGAAGCGCCGGGTCGTCAGCGGCGTAGGGCTCGCCGTTGGCGGTCTTGCCGCGCACCCGGGCATGCACCCGGCGCACCCGTTCGATCGCCGCCTCGGCCTCGTCGAAGGTGCCGAAGCTGGTGGTGGCGATGAAGTCGCTGGTGCGCCGCAGGCGCCCCACCATGTCGTGGCGGAAGTGGGAGTGGTCCCAGACGCCGGCGAGTGCCAGCGGGTGAAGCATCTGCAGCAGCAGCGCGCTGATGCCGCCGCACATCATCGGCGTGAAGTCGCCGTGCAGGTTGCGCACCAACTCGTCTTTCGGAAAGGGGCCGGGGTGGCGCTCGACGCGCGCCCGGCCCAGGCGCGCCGTCATGGCGTCGCGCAGGAAGGTGGCCATGTCAGGCGCGCAGCACCTTGCCGGTGAGCAGGTCGCGAATGGTGCTGGGCCGCGCCTGGCCGCCAAGCTCGCCGGGGGCGATGGCGCCCAGGTCGTCGCCGAAGAGGCGCTGGACCTCATCGGCGCTCATGGCCGGCGGCTCGCTCGAACGGTTGGCGGAGGTGGAGACCAGCGGCCCGCCGAAGGCCTCGCAAAGGGCGGCCATGTGCGGGTGGTCGGTGACCCGCAGCGCCACGCTGCGATGGGCACCGCGCACCAGGGCGTGGCTGCGGCCGTTGTCCGGCACCAGCCAAGTGTTGGGCCCGGGCCAGCTGGTGGCGAGCCGGGCGTGCAGCTCGAGCGCCAGCCCCGAAAGCCACGGGCCGAACTGCTGCATGCTGGCGGCCACCAGGATTACCCCCTTGGCCGGGTCGCGCTCCTTCAGGCGCATCAGCTGGGTCAGCGCCTGTTCGTTGTCCGGGTCGCAGCTCAACCCCCACACCGCTTCGGTGGGGCAGCCCACCACGCGGCCTGCGTGAAGAGCGCGTACCACGTGCTGAAGTTCTGTCGTCGCCGTCATCGAGGCCTCCTTGGCGTCGGCGCGAAACGCGCGCCATGTGGATCATTTTATCACGGCTCAGCGCCGCCGCACCCAGCCGCCCGCCTGCTGGGCGACGGCGCCGTCGAGCTCGAGCATGAGAAGCTCGCGCTGACACTCCGCCACGCTCCAACCGGTGTTCTGGACCAGCAGGTCGATCGGCGTGGGGATCGAGGTGAGCGCACCGAGAAGACCCGGCTCAGCGCCACCGGGCTCGGCGTCAGGCACCGCCGGCGACGATGCCGAGGCCGCCGTGGGCAGAAACGCCGGCGCCCAGTGACCAAGCTCCGCGACGATGTCGTCGACGTGGCGCACCAGGGTGGCGCCGCTCTTGAGCAGCGACAGACAGCCCGTGGCCTGAACGTTGTGGATCGAGCCCGGCACGGCGAACAGCTCGCGCCCCTGCTCCAGCGCCAGCCGCGCGCTGACCAGGGTGCCGCTCTTCTCCGTCGCCTCGATCACCAGGGTACCGAGCGAGAGCCCGGTGACGATACGGTTGCGGCGCGGAAAGAAGGCCGGGTGCGCCTGGGTGCCCGGCGGATGCTCGGCAAGGATCAGCGCCCGCGGAGTGCGGGCGAGGCGCTCGTAGAGGGTGCGATGGCGGGCCGGGTAGATCACGTCCACCCCACAGCCGAGTACCGCCACCGTGGCACCGCCTTCGTCGAGCGCCGCCGTCTGGGCGAGAGCGTCCACGCCGAGCGCCATGCCACTGACCACGCACCAGCCGCGTCGGGAAAGCTCGGCGGCAAGCCCCCGGGCGTTGCCGGCGCCTTCGGCGGTCGGTCGGCGGGTGCCGACC
>NZ_JAMZBD010000058.1:0-10302 GCF_024158685.1 Halomonas sp. 707D4
CTACCAAAGCAGCGGCAGCGGGCGCAGTGCGTCTCTCGACATGACGTTGAGCGACCAGATCGTCAGCGAGATCCAGAACTACGCGGTCAACCAGAACTTGACCACGCTGCGCAACCGGGTCAACGAGCTGGGCGTGGCCGAGCCCATGGTACAGCGCCAGGGCCCGAGCCAGATCGTGGTCGAGCTGCCCGGCATCCAGGACACCGTGGCCGCCAAGCGTATCGTCGGCGCCACCGCGAACCTGGAGTTCCGCCTGGAAGCCCGGGGCGACACGCCGGATCAGGAAACCGAAAGCTTCGCGTTTCGTAACGACACCGGCCGCTCAGCGGATTTGATGCGCGACGTGATCATCACCGGCGACAGCGTCTCGAGCGCGAGCAACAGCTTCGACGAGAACGGTCGCCCCCAGGTCAACATCAACCTCGACGGCACCGGCGGCACGCTGATGAACCGCGCCACGCGCACCAACATCGGGCGCAACATGGCGGTGCTGTTCATCGAGCACAAGAGCGAGGACACGGTGGTCACCGACCCGGATACCGGCGAAGAGACCATCGTGCGCGAGCCCTATACCGAGCGAGGCCTGATCAGCCTGGCCACCATCCAGAGCGCACTGGGCAACAGTTTCCGCATTACTGGACTCGACTCGCCCACCGAGGCCGCCGAGCTCGCCCTGCTGCTGCGCTCTGGCTCGCTCGCCGCGCCCATCTACTTCGTGCAGGAGCGCACCATCGGCCCGAGCCTGGGCGCCGAGAACATCGACCGGGGCCTTTTGTCGGTCCAGCTCGGCCTGCTGCTGGTGGTGCTGTTCATGCTCGCCCGCTACAAGGTGTTCGGCGTGTTCGCCACCGTGGCGCTGGGGCTCAACCTGACGCTGCTGGTCGCGGTGATGTCGATACTGGGGGCCACCCTCACGCTGCCCGGCATCGCCGGTATCGTGTTGACGCTGGGCATGGCGGTGGACGCCAACGTGCTGATCTTCGAGCGCATACGCGAGGAGCTTAGAAACGGGCTGTCGATCCAGCAGGCGATCCACGCCGGCTACGAGCGTGCCTTCACCTCGATCGTCGATGCCAACATCACCACGCTGCTGGTCGCGGTGATCCTGTTCTCGATCGGCACCGGGCCGGTGAAAGGCTTCGCCGTGACGCTCTCGATCGGTATCTTGACGTCGATGTTCACCGCGCTGATGGTGACGCGCGCCATGGTCAACCTGGTCTACGGCAGCAAACCCGTCAAAAAGCTATGGATCTGACGCCATGAATACTCTTCAGATGCCTACGCTTCGCCCCGACTTCAAGAGGTGGTCATGAAACCCCTATCGCAATTGCAAATCGACTTCATGGGCCAGCGGAAGTTAGCGTTCGTCGTTTCCGCCCTCATGCTGGTCGTGTCGATCATCGCCATGGCCATGTTCTCGCTGAACCTGGGGCTCGACTTCACCGGCGGCACGCTGATCGAGGTGCGCTACGACGTCGCGCCGTCGCTCGACACCGTGCGCCAGTTGATGGAGTCCAACGGCTTCCAGGACGTCTCGGTACAGACCTTCGGCGCCTCGACCGAGGTACTGATTCGCCTGCAGCAGGCCTTCGATCCGGACGTGGGCAGCGACGTGGTCAACCTGCTGCGCCAGGGCGGCGACGGCGTCAACCTGGTGCGTGCGGAGTTCGTCGGCGCCCAGGTGGGTGATCAGCTTCGCGACCAGAGCGGGCTCGGCCTGATGGTGGCTCTTGGCGTGGTCATGCTCTACGTGGCCCTGCGCTTTCAATACAAGTTCGCCATCGGGGCGCTGCTGGCGCTGATCCACGACGTCATCATCGTGGTAGGCGTGTTCGCGCTGTTCCAGCTCGACTTCAACCTGACCGTGCTGGCGGCGATCCTGGCGGTCATCGGCTACTCGCTCAACGATACCATCGTGGTCTACGACCGCATCCGCGAATCGATTCGCACCTCGCGCATCGAGAACATGTCGCAGATCTTCAACGAGGCGATCAACGCCACGCTGTCGCGGACGCTGGCCACCTCCGGCACCACCATGCTGGTACTGGTGGCGCTCTTGATCCTCGGCGGCGACATGATCCAGAATTTCGCCATCGCGCTTTTGATCGGTATCGGCGTGGGTACCTTCTCGTCGATCTACATCTCCGGGGCGCTTTTGATTCCGCTCAAGCTCTCCCGGGAAGACCTGATCCCGACCAAGAAAGCGACCGACGAAGACGAGGAAGAGCTGCCCTAGGCGCTTTTCGACGTCCACAAGAAAACCCCCTGCCGGCGCTGCCGGCAGGGGGTTTTTCGTATCCGCGGGTGGCGGCGGTCTTTACACGTGCGGCGCGAGCTGCTTGAGCAGCGCCTTGTAGAGGCGCGGGCCGGCGGCCATAAGCTGGCCCTCGGGCTGCACGACCGGCTGGCCTTGGAGGGTCCCCATCAGCGCGCCGGCTTCCTTCATGAACAGCGTGCCGACCTGCAGGTCCTGCTCCTCGAGGCCGAGCACGAACAGGCTGTCCACGCGGCCGGTGGCGAACTCGCAGATGTCCATCAAGCCGCTGCCGGTGGCCACCTGGGTATCGCTCTGGGCGGCGATGTGCTGGGTGACGCTGAGGTAGGTGGGCAGATGATCACTGCGAAGCCAGGCGGCGGGCAGGCTCATCGCCAGGCGAGTGCCGGGAAGTGCGGTGGCCTTGCTGACCCGCATGCGCTTGCCGTTGTGCTGGGCGCCGCTGCCGCGGCTGGCGATGTACTCGTCGTCGCCGAAGGGGGCGACGATGACCGCGTGCTCCGGGCGGCCCTTGATCAGGCACACCACCGAGATCGCAAAGCCCCGCCCCGCCACGGTCAGGTTGGAGTAGCCGTGAAAAGGTTCGATCTTCCAGACGATCTCGGCGCCTTCGCCCTCGCCTGCCTTGTGGGCGGTGTAGCGACCGCTCACCCCGTGGTGCGGGTAGCCGCGCTCGAGCTGGTGCACGATGGTGGCTTCGGCCTTGCGCCCGGCGTCCTCGAGCAGGCGCTCGAGGTTGGACTCTTCGTGGGCGTTCTCGATGCGCTCGCGAACGCGCAGAAACTGTTCAGCGGCACTGCGCGCGGCGCGCAGCGTAAACTGGACCATCGGATTCATGATCAAACCTTGTCACGGTGATGTTAAAGAACGGCGCGACGCACGACGGCGACGCTTAGGCGCGCAATTCTAGCAGAGCCCCCTCGGGCTTGCTATCGACTCATGCTAGACTGCGCCTTTTCGTCACTACCCGAGCCTTGTCATGCTTGAGCGCATCCGTATCGTGCTGATCGGCACCAGTCATCCCGGCAACATCGGCGCCGTCGCCCGCGCCATGCACAACATGGGGCTTGCCGATCTGTGCCTGGTCGCCCCGCGCTGCGACGTCGTCACCCAGGAGAGCATCTCGCGCGCCTCCGGCGCCGACCACCTGCTGCATCAGGCGCGCATCGTCGAAACGCTGGAAGAGGCGATCTCGGACGTCACCCTGGCGGTGGGCGCCAGCGCCCGCTCGCGCACCCTGCCCTGGCCGATGGTCTCGCCGCGCGAGCTCGGCACCCGGCTTGCCGGCGAGTGCCGGGCGGACAACGCCCGGGTGGCGCTGGTGTTCGGCCGCGAGGACAGCGGACTGACCAATGCGGAGCTCCAGCGCTGCCACGCCCACGTGCACATTCCCACCAACGAGGCGTTCAGCTCGCTGAACCTGGCCGCCGCGGTGCAGGTCATCGCCTACGAGTGCCGTCTGGCCTGGCTCGACGGCCAGGCCGCGCCGATCGAGGCCGAGGCCGACGACGAACTCGCCACCGCCGAGGAGCTCGAGCGCTACTTCGAGCACCTGGAGCGCACGCTGGTCGCGATCGACTTCCACGACCCCGCCAAGCCGCGCCAGCTGATGGCCAGGCTCCGGCGCCTGTACCTGCGCGCCCGGGTGGAGAAGATGGAGATGAACATTCTGCGCGGTATTCTCACCGCCACCGAGAAGGCGTCGAACGACCAGGCGCGCTAAAATGAAGGCGTCAGGATGAAGAGCGCTTGAACTCTCGATGCGCTGACCCCACTACGCCACTCCCGCCGCCTTTCGGCCTTGATCGTCAACCAGGCGCCATGTCGTCGCTGAAACGAAGGACCCTGCATGTTTGAACGCCTGCGTGAAGATATCAATAGCGTGTTCGACCGCGACCCCGCGGCGCGCAACTTCCTCGAGGTACTGACCAACTACCCGGGGCTGCACGCGCTGCTGCTGCATCGCGGCGCCCACTGGCTGTGGAACAAGAACCTCAAGTGGCTGGCGCGCAGCATTTCGACCTTCGGGCGCTGGCTGACCGGCATCGAGATCCACCCAGGGGCGACCATCGGCCGGCGCTTTTTCATCGACCACGGCATGGGCGTGGTGATCGGCGAGACCGCCATCGTCGGCGACAACGTCACTCTCTACCAGGGCGTGACCCTGGGCGGCACCAGCTGGAACAAGGGCAAGCGCCACCCGACGCTCGGCGACGGCGTGATCGTCGGCGCCGGCGCCAAGATTCTCGGCCCGTTCACCGTGGGTGCCGGCGCCAAGGTGGGCTCCAATGCCGTGGTCACCAAGGAGGTGCCTGCCGGCGCCACCGTGGTGGGCATTCCCGGCAAGGTGGTCAAGCGCCCGGAGCCGGACGTGGAGGTACCGCTCGACATCGACCCGGCGCGGCGCGAGGCGATCTGCCAGAAGTTCGGCTTCGACGCCTACGGCGTGAGCCAGGACATGCCGGACCCGGTGGCGCGCTCCATGCAGGCGATGCTCGATCACATGCACGCCGTCGACAACCGTCTGGAGCACATGTGCGAGACGCTCAGAAAGCTCGACGCCGGCTACCGCGAAGGCCAGCTTCCCGAGCTCAACAGCGAAGACTTCGCCGGCCTGCTTGACGAGCGCGAGACCGGTTGCCAGAAGGCGCCCCCCGCCGACGCCACCGCCCGGGCAGAGCCTCGCGACACACCGCCGCCCAAGGAGTGAGCGAGCAAGCGCCGCGCCGGCAATAGTTGACCAAAGTACTCGGGATTTCCCATAATGAGTCCACATTTTCGTCAGTGCGCTCAAGGTTGGCACCGGGATACCCTATGCGTTTGACCACCAAAGGCCGTTACGCGGTGACGGCGATGCTCGATCTGGCCCTTCACGCCGAACACGGCCCGACCTGCCTGAACGATATCTCCAGACGCCAGGAGATCTCGCTCTCCTACCTGGAGCAGCTCTTCTCGCGGTTGCGTCGGGCGGGCCTTGTGAAGAGCGTGCGCGGCCCCGGCGGCGGCTACCTGCTGGCCCGACCGCCCGCCGAGATCAGCGTTTCCCAGGTGATCGACGCGGTCGACGAGCGTGTCGATGCCACCCGCTGCCAGGGCCTGTCAGATTGCCAACAGGGCGATATCTGCCTGACGCACTATCTCTGGTGCGAGCTTTCCGGGCAGATTCGCCAGTTTCTGGACGGCGTGACGCTTTGCCAGCTGGCCAAGCGCCCGGACGTTCTGCAGACCGCCACCCGACAGCGCCACCGCGTGGATGCGAGCATTCTCGCCTCCTCTTCTCGCTAGCCAACACCGCCGGACACCATGACCACGACCGCTCCTTCGCTTCCCATCTACCTGGATTACGCCGCCACCACGCCGGTGGATGCGCGCGTGGCCGAGGTCATGCAGCGCTACCTGACGGTAGACCAGCTGTTCGCCAATCCGGCCTCGCGCAGCCACATGCTGGGCTGGCAGGCGGAACAGGCCGTCGAGCAGGCGCGCCGTCAGGTCGCGGATGCGATCAACGCCGACCCGCGCGAGATCGTCTGGACCAGCGGCGCGACCGAGGCCGACAACCTCGCCCTGACCGGCTTCATGCGCGCCAACCGCGCGCGCGGCCTGCATCTGGTGACCTCCACCATCGAGCACAAGGCGGTGGTGGATACCGCCAAGGCGCTCGAGAGCGAAGGTTTCGAGGTCACCTGGCTCACCCCGGGGCCGGACGGGCGAATCACCCCCGAGCAGCTGCGCGGCGCGCTGCGCGACGATACCGCGCTGGTCTCGCTGATGGCGGTGAACAACGAGCTCGGCAGCATCAACGACATCGAGGCGCTGGCCCGGGTGGCGCACGAGTTCGGCGCGGCGTTTCATACCGACGCCGCCCAGGCCGTCGGGCGCATCGCGCTCGACGTGGTGGCCCAGCAGGTCGACCTGATGTCGCTTTCGGCCCACAAGGCCTACGGGCCGAAGGGCGTGGGCGCTTTGTTCGTGAAGCGCCACCCGGACATTCGCGTGGAAGCGCTGATCCACGGCGGCGGCCACGAGCGCGGCATGCGTTCGGGGACGCTGCCGACCCACCAGATCGCCGGCATGGGCGAGGCCTTCGCGCTGATGCAGCGCGAAGGGGGCACCGACCAGGCGGCCATCGAAGGTCTCTACAAGCGCTTCGTCGAGGGCCTCGCCACGCTCGACGGCGCGGTGCTGAACTCTTTCGCCGATCACGCGGTCCCCAACATCGTCAACGTCGCCTTCAAGGGCGTGGACGGTGAGGCGCTGCTGATGGCGCTGCGCGACCTGGCCATCTCCACCGGCTCGGCCTGCAACTCGGCAAGCGTCGAACCCTCTTACGTACTGCTCGGCATCGGCGTCGAGCGCGAGCTCGCCCACTCGTCGCTGCGCTTCAGCTTCGGTCGCTTCACGCGCGATACCGAGATCGATCATGCACTGGCGCTGATACGCCACGCAGTGCAAGGCCTGCGCGCGCCGACGCGCTGACGGCGACACTTTCAAGGAGCATGCCAATGGCAACATTAACCATCACTCAGGACGCCGCGAAGCAGATTCGCCATGTGCTCGACGAGCGTGGCCAGGGGCTTGGCCTGCGCGTTTCCGTCAAGCCCAGCGGCTGCTCGGGCTACAGCTACGTGCTGGACTTCGCCGACGAGGCGAAACCGGACGAGATTCGCTTCGAGGAGCACGGCGCCTGCGTCTACGTCGACGCCGAGGCGCTGGCGATGCTCGATGGCAGCGAGGTCGATTACGTCAGCGAAGGGCTCAACCGTTACTTCCGCTTCAACAACCCCAACGTCAAGGACGAGTGCGGCTGCGGCGAGAGCTTCACGGTATAGCCCCGCTGTATTCATCCCCGCTGGGAGGCGCTATAATCGCGCCCACTTGGCCCTGGCGCTCGCTCGCCGGCCATTTTAACGACCATTTTCTTTGCGCCGCTTCGTCGCTGAAGCGGCACTTTCCGTTTTAGACCTTCAAGGAGTCCTCACCATGGCGACCGAACGCACTCTCTCCATCATCAAGCCCGATGCCGTAGCCAAGAACGCGATCGGCGAGATCATCGCCCGCTTCGAGAAGGCAGGCCTTCAGGTCGTGGCCGCCAAGATGGTCCATCTCTCCGAAGAGAAAGCCGGCGGCTTCTACGCCGAGCATCAGGCGCGCCCCTTCTTCAAGGATCTGGTCGGCTTCATGACCTCCGGCCCGGTCGTCGTCCAGGTACTCGAAGGCGAAGGCGCCATCGCCAAGAACCGTGACCTGATGGGCGCGACCAACCCCAAGGAAGCCGCTCCGGGCACCATCCGCGCCGACTTCGCCGAGACCATCGACGCCAACGCCGTTCACGGCTCCGACTCCTTTGATAGCGCCGAGCGTGAAATCGGCTACTTCTTCGGCAACGACGAGATCTGCCCGCGCTGAGAGCGGCGTCTGATACGCGTTGCTGGCCATTTTCGCGGGGGTTCGCCCCCGCCCTTTCCAAGCGCTGAGCCATGACCACCACCGTAGCCCAACATACCCCCGACGCGACGACCGCGAACGTCACCCCGGATGCCCCGAAGGAACTCACGAACCTGCTCGGACTTTCGCGGACGCAGATGGAGGCGTTCTTCCTCTCCATCGGCGAGAAGAAGTTTCGCGCCGCCCAGGTGATGAAGTGGATTCACCAGGAAGGCGTCGACGACTTCGAGACGATGACCAACCTCTCCAAGGCGCTGCGTGAAAAGCTCGCCAGGGTCGCCGAGATTCGCGGGCCCGGCGTGGTGTATGAAGGCACCTCCAGTGACGGCACGCGCAAGTGGGTGCTCGAGGTGGAAGACGGCAGCTACGTGGAAACGGTCTTGATCCCCGCGGAAAACGGCAAGCGGCGCACGCTCTGCGTGTCGTCGCAGGTGGGCTGCTCGCTCGACTGCAGCTTCTGCTCCACCGGCAAGCAGGGCTTTCAGCGCAACCTCACCGCCGCCGAGATCATCGGCCAGGTGTGGGTGGCGCAAAGAAGCGTCGGCCCGCGCCGCGATACCGCCAATCGCCCGGTCACCAACGTGGTGATGATGGGCATGGGCGAGCCGCTTCTCAATTTCGACAACGTCGTGCCGGCCATGAAGCTGATGCTCGACGACAACGGCTACGGCCTCTCCAAGCGCCGGGTGACGCTGTCCACCTCCGGCGTGGTGCCGATGCTCGACAAGCTCGGCGACGAGATCGACGTGAGCCTGGCCATTTCGCTGCACGCCGCCACCGACGAGCTGCGCAACGAACTGGTCCCGATCAACCGCAAGTACAACATCCGGGCGCTCCTTGATGCCTGTCACCGGTATCTGGCCAAGGCGCCGGAAAATCGTCAGGTCACCATCGAGTACACCCTGATCAAGGACGTCAACGATCAGCAGGAGCACGCCGAGCAGCTCGCCGAACTGCTCAGGGAGCTCGCCTGCAAGATCAACCTGATCCCGTTCAACCCGTTCCCGAACTCCGGCTACGAGAAACCCTCGCGCAACCAGGTGATGCGTTTTCAGCAGTGGCTCTATGACCTGGGCTACAACGCCACCGTGCGCATGACCCGGGGCGATGACATCGATGCCGCCTGCGGGCAGCTGGTGGGCCGGGTCAAGGATCGCACCAAGCGCAGCGCGCGCTACATCCAGTCGGTGCAGCTCGACGCCGACTGACGTGCCTTGACTTCCATCCGACACAGCGCTTTGATGGACGCTGCCTCGGCTTGGCATAATGATTCGGCCCCGCAGGCGGGCGCCGACGAACGGCAGAGAAGATCGCAGGTAACATTCACGCAGAGGGCGTACATGATTGGCTATGGTAGGCGCACGACCCCCTTTAGAGTACCCGTGCTGTCCGTGCTGTTGGGCAGCCTGATGCTCGCAGGCTGCGCTACCTCGGCCCCTACCTCGCGTGAAACCGGCCAGGACGCCGCCGACGCCTATAGCCAGCTGGGCGTGGCCTACCTCGAGCGCGGCAACCTGCCCCGTGCGCTCAACGCCCTCGACCGGGCGCTGGAGATCGACCCTCGCCACGCCGAGGTACTGCAGGGACTGGCGCTGGTCTACCAGCAGCAGGGCGAGAACCAGCTCGCCGCGCGCTACTTTCAGCAGGCCGTGAACGCGGCCCCTTCGTTTACCCGCGCGCGCAACAACTACGCCGCCTTCTTGTATGATCAGGCCCGCTACCGCGAGGCCTGCGAACAGCTGGAGATCGCCTCCCAGGATGCCCAGTACGCCAATCGTGCCCAGCTGTTCACCAATCTTGGCCAGTGCTACCTGGCCCTGAACGACGTCGAGCGCGCCCGCGAGCGTTTCGCGCGCGCCCAGAGTATCGACCCGCGAAGCCCGCGCGGGTATTTGATGTTAGCCGAATTGGAAGTTTCTCAGGGCAATTTCGAGCGTGCCTGGGCACCGCTTCAAAGTTACCTGGAGCTTGCCGGCCCCGACCCGCAGGCACTCGCGCTCGCGGCCACCGTCGCCAGCGCCCGCGGCGACGAACGTGCCGCCGCCGAGTACCGGCGTGAAACCCTGGATACGCAAGCGCCTTGATCACCTAATTTATTGAAGGATGCTCAGCCATGAGCGACATACATCTAGACGAGACGATGACCACTGCGACCAACGCCTCCCCGGGCGAGCTACTGCACCAGCAGCGCGAGCGCCTGAACGTGCCGCTCACCGATGCCGCCCGCGCGCTGAACCTGCGCCCGGCGGTGGTCGAGGGGCTGGAGCGCGATCACTACGACGAGATTCCCGTGGCCGCCTACCGCCGCGGCTACCTGCGCGCCTACGCCAAGTATTTGGGTATGGACGAGCGCCTCGTGCTCGAGGCCTACACGTCGCGCTTCGCTGCCGCCGACACCGAGCGCAAGATCGCCCCGGTCTCGGTCGCCCGCCCCCCGTCGCGAGTCGGCGCGTGGCTGTTCAAGCTGGTGACGCTACTGGTGATCGTCGGGCTGATCGGCGTGACGGTGATGTGGTGGCAAAGTCGCGGCGGCAGCGAGCCGCCGAGCATGGGCGCGGCCCCGACGGAAGAAGAGCGCAGCC
>NZ_JAMZBD010000059.1:0-10280 GCF_024158685.1 Halomonas sp. 707D4
GATGATCAGCCCTGAGGCTTGGGCGGCTCGCTCCCCGGCTCGTCGGGAAGCTCCCAGGTACCGTCCTCGCTCCAGGGGTCGTTTTCGGGAAACTCCTCGATGTTGATCTCGGGCTCCGAATAATCCGGCTGGTAGCGCAAATCGTACTTGGCCGCGCGCACCATCGACATCATCAGAAGTACCGCGATGAGCAGCAGCGGCACGCCGCTGACGATACTCGCGGTCTGCAGCGTCTCGAGCCCACCCAGAAACAGCAGCGACATGGGCAAAAGCGATAGCGTGAACGCCCAGAAGAGCCGGTGAAGGCGCCCGGGCTCCTCCTCGAGGTTCTTCTCCGCCGCCGAGGAGAGAATGTAGGCGATGGAGTCGAAGGTGGTCGCGGTGAAGATCGACAGCAGCACGACCACGGCGAGCGTCACCAGCCAGGTCAACGGAAGCTCGCCCAGCACCGCGTAGAAGGCGGCGTTGGCGGAGCTTTCGTTCATGATCGCGATGACGTCGAGGGCACCACTGAGCTGGAGATACAGCCCGTAGTTGCCCAGAATGATGAAGAACAGCGCGCAGCCGAGCGAGCCGAAGAACATCGACCCGGCCACCATGGTCTTGATTCGCCGCCCCTTGGAGATACGTGCGATGAAAAGCCCTACCGTCGGCGCGAACACCAGCCACCAGGCCCAGTAGAAGATCGTCCAGGACTCGGTGAAACCGGTATCCCGAAAATCGCCCAGAGAGCCAAAGGGCTCGGTCCAGGTCGCCATGCGCACAAGGTTGCTCAGCATCAGGCCGATGGAGTTGAGGCCCGTATCCAGAATGAAGACCGTCGGCCCCATCACCAGGATGAACGCCAGCACCGCCAACCCGAGCCACATGTTGATATCGGAGAGAACCTCGATCCCGCCCTTGAGCCCCCGCCAGGCGCTGATCGCGAACAGCGCCGTGGTGCCGCCGAGCACCGCGAGCTGGCTGGCGGTATTGGGGGTGAAGCCGAACAGGTTGCCAAGCCCCTCGTTGATCAGCGGTACCAGGATGCCGAGAGACGTTGCCCCGCCGCCCAGCATGCCGAAGATGAACAACACATTGATGATGTCGCCCAGCCAGCTCCTGGCGAGCTTCTCGCCGAGCACCGGGCGGATCGCCTCGCTGATGCGCAGCACGCGGTGCTTTCGCACGTGCAGAAAGTAGGCCATCGGCAGTGCCGGCACCAGGTAGATCGACCAGGCGATCGGCCCCCAGTGGAACATGCCGTAGGTCGCCGCCCAGGCGGTGGCTTCTTCGGAAAACGGCTCGAGATGGAAAGGCGGGTCCTGCAGGTAGTACATCCACTCGACCATGCCCCAGAACACCACTGCGCCACCGATCCCGGCGGCGAACAGCATCGCCCCCCAGGAAAGCAGCGAGAACTCCGGTTCGCTATCCACGTCGCCGAGCTTGATCTGCCCGATATCGCTGAACACGATGTAGATCATGAAGCCGAGCGAAGCAACGCCCATACCCAGATAGAGCATGCCGAAATTCTGCGACACGAACCCTTGCGCCGCCATGACCCAGACGCGCCCCATGTCAGGGAACACGATCAGCGGAAGGGTAACCAGCAGCAGAAGCCCGAGCGAACCGAAGAAGATCGGCTTGTGAATATTGGAAAACATCGAAGGCTTATTGATGGTCGTGGCTCCCTTGTCTTGATACGACTCAGTTTTAGTATGATTCAGCGTTGGCAGGACCCATGGCAACGATGGCCTTTGCTGCATCGCCCCAGGCAATGAATATGAAATAGAGCATAAACTCTTTTTTGACAATTGTTGTACACATGTAAAGCGTTGAGATCGGGTTTAAACGTTTTTATTGCCAACGTCGGAGCAAAAAGTTGAACCAAAAAAAAGCGCCCTGCCGGAGCAGAGCGCTTTTCGAGAGTAGAACGTGCGTGATCAGCGATAATAGGCGTTGGTGGTATCGGTATGGTCGGTAACGTCGCGAATGCCGGCAAGCTCCGGGATGCGCTCGATCAACGTCTTCTCGACGCCATCCTTGAGCGTGAGGTCGACCGCCGCACAGCCCTGGCAACCGCCGCCGAAGGCCAGGATTGCCACCTTCTGTTCGGTCAGTTCGACGAGCTTGATCTCGCCCCCGTGAGCCGCCAGGCCCGGGTTGATCTCGCTGTAGAGGATGTAGTTGATGCGATCTTCCAGGGGGCTGTCCGCATTCACCTTGGGCATCTTGGCGTTGGGCGCCTTGATGGTGAGCTGACCACCCATGCGATCGGCGTTGAAATCGACGACCGCTTCCTCTAGAAACGCCAGGCTGTTCTTGTCCAGATAGACGTTGATCTTGTCGAGCTCGAGCAGCACGTCCGTGGGCTCTTCCTCGCCCGGGCGGCAGTAGGCCAGACAGGTTTCCGCGTAGGGGGTACCTGGCTGGGTGATGAAGATGCGCACCGCGATACCTTCAACGTTCTGCTTCTCCAGAAGCTCCGCGAGATAGCCCTGGGCGCTGTCGGTGATGTCGATGCCGGGCGCTTCGATAGTCGTGGTCATGAGCGGTCTACTCCTTCTGTGGTAGCGGCGCGGCCGCCTCACATGTCATTTGTGGCTTATGGTAAGCAAAACCGTTGGCCGACACAATCCCGACCATTTTAGTAAACTATTCGTTCCAGGCCTGGCGCGCATCTAAGCAAAGTCCAAACGGGCATGATGACGAGCGCCTGCAATGCTGTCTCGGCCCGCGCCCTTTGATATGCTGTGCGCCATTTGCGTGGATTGTCGCGCAGACATATCCGACTGTGTTGCTGGAGCTCCCCCTCGCCATGGCTTTACGTGAAACGACTGCATCGCTTACCCACCGCCTCACGCGGCAGATCCTGATTCTGGACGGCGGCATGGGCACCATGCTGCAAGAAGCCGGTCTGGGCGAGGAGGAGTTCCGTGGCGAGCGCTTTCACGACTGGCCATCGGATCTGAAAGGCAACAACGACCTGCTGGCGCTGACCTGCCCGGAACTCGTGGCCCGCATCCACCGCGATTACCTGATGGCCGGTGCGGACATCATCGAAACCAACACCTTCAACAGCACCCGCCTCTCCCAGGCCGACTACGGCATGGAAGAACTCGTCGTCGAGCTCAACCGCGAGTCCGCGCGCCTTGCCCGCCGGGTGTGCGACGAGGTGGCCAAGGAGACCGGCGTACCCCGTTTCGTGGCAGGCGTGCTGGGCCCGACCTCGCGCACCGCCTCGCTCTCGCCGGACGTCAACGACCCGGCCAAGCGCAACGTCACCTTCGACGCGCTGTATGAAAACTATTACGAGGCCGCCGCTGCGCTGATCGAAGGCGGCAGCGACCTGATCATGATCGAGACGATCTTCGATACGCTCAACGCCAAGGCAGCGATCTACGCCCTGGAAGTGCTGTTCGAGGATCTCGGAGCACGTCTGCCGGTGATGATTTCCGGTACCATCACCGACGCCTCGGGCCGCACCCTCTCGGGCCAGACCACCGAGGCGTTCTGGAACTCGGTGCGTCACGCCAAGCCCTTGTCCATCGGCCTCAACTGCGCCCTTGGTGCCGAGGAGCTGCGCCCCTACCTCGAGGAGCTCTCCAGCAAGGCGGACACCTTCGTCTCCGCCCACCCCAACGCGGGACTGCCCAACGAGTTCGGCGAGTACGACCAGACCCCGGAAGAGATGGCGGCGATCGTCGGCGAGTTCGCCAGCAGCGGGCTGGTCAACATCATCGGCGGCTGCTGCGGCTCGACGCCGGAACACATCCGCGCCATTGCGGAAAAGGTGCGCGATGTCGCGCCGCGCGACATTCCACAGCGCTCGAAGGCGTGCCGCCTCTCCGGGCTCGAGCCGTTCAACATCGAGGCGGACTCGCTGTTCGTCAACGTCGGCGAGCGTACCAACGTCACGGGCTCGGCGCGCTTCAAGCGCCTGATCGTCGAGGAGGACTTCACCACCGCGCTCGAGGTGGCGCTTGAGCAGGTGGAAAACGGCGCCCAGGTGATCGACATCAACATGGACGAAGGGATGCTCGAGTCCCGGGAGGCCATGGAGCGCTTTCTGAACCTGATCGCCGGGGAGCCGGACATCGCCCGCGTGCCGATCATGATCGACTCCTCCAAGTGGGAGATCATCGAGGCTGGGCTCAAGTGCGTGCAGGGCAAGGCGGTGGTCAACTCGATCTCGCTCAAGGAGGGGGAAGCCATCTTCCGCGAGCAGGCGACCAAGTGCATGCGCTATGGCGCCGCCATCGTGGTCATGGCCTTCGACGAGGAGGGTCAGGCGGACACCTTCGCGCGCAAGAGCGAGATCTGCGCGCGGGCGTATCGCCTGCTGGTCGACGAGATCGGCTTTCCCGCCGAGGACATCATCTTCGATCCCAACATCTTCGCCATCGCCACCGGCATCGAGGAGCACAACAACTACGCGGTCGACTTCATCGAGGCGTGCCGTTTCATTCGCGAGAACCTGCCCCACGCCATGATCTCCGGCGGCGTGTCGAACGTGTCGTTCTCGTTTCGCGGCAACAACCCGGTGCGCGAGGCGATCCACTCGGTCTTTCTCTATCATGCGATCAAGAATGGCCTCTCCATGGGCATCGTCAACGCCGGCCAGCTCGCCGTCTACGACGACCTGCCGGCCAAGCTTCGCGACGCCGTCGAGGACGTGGTGCTCAACCGCCGTTCGGATGCCACCGAGCGCCTTCTCGACATCGCCGACGAGTACAAGGGCGATGGCAGCAGCGGCCCGAAGAAGGAGGACCTGGAGTGGCGAAGCCTCCCGGTCAACAAGCGCATCGAGCACGCGCTGGTCAAGGGCATCACTGCCCACATCGAGGCGGACACCGAAGAGGCCCGTGCCCGGGCCGAGCGCCCCATCGAGGTGATCGAAGGCCCGCTCATGGACGGCATGAACGTGGTGGGCGATCTGTTCGGCGCCGGCAAGATGTTCCTGCCCCAGGTGGTCAAATCCGCCCGCGTGATGAAGCAGGCGGTGGCGTATCTGATTCCCTACATCGAGGCGGAAAAGAGCGAGGACACGCAGGCCAAGGGCAAGATCGTCATGGCCACGGTGAAAGGCGATGTCCACGACATCGGTAAGAACATCGTCGGCGTGGTGCTCCAGTGCAACAACTACGAGGTGATCGATCTCGGCGTGATGGTGCACGCCGAGAAGATCCTCAAGGCCGCCGAGGAGCATGATGCCGACATCATCGGCCTTTCCGGCCTGATCACGCCGTCGCTCGACGAGATGGTCCACGTGGCGAAAGAGATGCAGCGCCGCGGCATGGAGTTGCCGCTTCTGATCGGCGGGGCCACCACCTCGAAGGCGCACACGGCGGTGAAGATCGAACCGCAGTACGAACACCCGGTGATCTACGTCACCGACGCCTCCCGCGCGGTGGGTGTGGCCGGCAAGCTCCTCACCCCGAGCCTCAAGGCGGAGTACGTTCAGGGCATTCGCGAGGAGTACGAGGTGGTACGCGAGCGCAACGCCAAACGCCGGCCGAAAGCGGCGGATCTCGACTACACCCAGGCGCGCAAGCGCCGCTTCAAGACCGACTGGAACTCGCTCACGCCCATCGCCCCCTTGCAGCCCGGCATCACCGTATTCGAGAACTACGACCTCTCGGAGCTCGTCGAGCGCATCGACTGGACGCCGTTCTTCATGAGCTGGCAGCTCGCCGGCAAGTACCCGAAGATCCTCGACGACGAGATCGTCGGCGAAGCCGCGCGCAACCTGTTCGACGACGCCCAGGTGATGCTCCAGAAACTCTTGACCGAGGGCCATATCCACGCCCGCGGCGTGATCGGGCTGTGGCCGGCCAACACCGTCGACGACGACGTGATCGAGGTCTATGCCGATGAAAGCCGCACCGAGGTCGTCGAACGGCTCCACCACATTCGCCAGCAGACCACCAAGGGCCGCGACGGGCTCTGCTACAGCCTCGCGGACTTCGTCGCCCCGAAAGAGAGCGGCAAGGCCGACTGGATCGGCGGCTTCGCGGTCACCACCGGCCACGGCGTGGACGAGCTCTCGAAAGCGTACGAAAAGGCCGGCGACGACTACAGCGCGATCATGGTGCAGGCGCTCACCGACCGTCTGGCCGAGGCGTTTGCCGAACGCATCCACGAGCGGGTGCGCAAGGAGTTCTGGGGCTACGCCGCAGACGAGACCCTCGACAACGACGCGCTGATCGCCGAGAAGTACCAGGGCATCCGCCCGGCGCCGGGCTACCCCGCCTGCCCGGACCACACCGAGAAGGCCACGCTCTTCAAACTCTTGAACGCCCCGGAGAACACCGGCCTGGCGCTGACCGAGAACTTCGCCATGTGGCCGGCGGCGGCGGTGTCCGGCTGGTATTTTGCCCACCCTCAGTCGAAATACTTCTCGACCGGCAAGATCACCCAGGACCAGGTCAAGGCGCTGGCGGCGCGTAAAGGAATGACCCTCGAGGAAATGGAGCGCTGGCTCTCGCCGGTGCTCTCCTACGAGCCCGGCCAGACCCAGGAGCGCGCCGCCGGATGACAGGATGCGCCGGCCAGACCGCCGGCGTTCATGCTCATCAAATAGCTTTTAACGATAAAAAGATAATTATATATTCTTTCATAGAATATGCCGATGTGCGTTAAGGTGACGGCAAATTACCGTCCGTCTCGACGTGACCATTTCGCTATGCAGGACCGTGCACATGTACCGTTATGATATTCACGACCAAACGCTCGTCGACGAGCGGGTCGCTCAGTTCCGCGACCAGATGGAACGTTACCAGGCCGGCAAGCTCGGTGAAGAGGAGTTTCGCCCACTACGCCTGCAAAACGGCCTGTATATCCAGCGTCATGCGCCGATGCTTCGCATCGCCATCCCTTACGGCATGCTGGCCGGCCATCAGTTGAAGGCCTTGGCCGAGATCACGCGCCGCTATGATCGCGGCTACGGCCATTTCACCACGCGTCAGAACCTGCAGCTCAATTGGCCGGCGCTCGAGGACGTGCCGGATATCCTCGCCGAGCTCGCCAAGGTGCAGATGCACGCCATCCAGACCAGCGGTAACTGCATTCGTAACACCACCAGCGACCAGTTCGCCGGTATCGCCAAGGACGAAGTGGAAGACCCGCGCCCCTGGTGCGAGCTGATTCGCCAGTGGTCCACCCTGCACCCGGAATTCGCCTACCTGCCGCGCAAGTTCAAGATCGCGGTGAGTGGTGCGGCTCACGACCGCGCGGCGATCCAGGTCCACGACATTGGCCTGCGCCTGTGGCGCAACGATGAAGGCGAGCTGCGCGTCAAGGTACTCGCCGGCGGCGGCCTGGGTCGTACGCCGATGATCGCCGAAACCGTGCGCGAGGATCTGCCCTGGCAGCACCTGCTGACGTACCTGGAGGCCTGCGTTCGGGTCTACAACCAGTTCGGCCGCCGGGACAACAAGTTCAAGGCGCGCATCAAGATTCTGGTCAAGGCGCTGGGCGTCGAGGAGTATCGCCGCCGCGTCGACGAGGAGTGGGCGCACCTGAAGGATGGCCCGCAGACCCTGACCCAGGCCGCGGTGGATGACGCCAAGCGTCACTTCCCCGAGCCCGAACGTCGCCCGGTCGCCGACAGCGCGATCGATGCGTTCGAGGCGCTGCGCCAGGAGAACCGGGCGTTCGCGCGCTTCGTCACCAACAACGTCACCGACCATAAGGTACCGGGCTACAAGGCGGTGACGCTGTCGCTCAAGCGCCGCGAGCACGCCCCGGGTGACGTCACCGCCGACCAGATGGATGCGGTGGCGGAGCTCGCCGACCGTTATGGCTTTGGCGAAATCCGTGTCACCCACGAGCAGAACCTGGTGCTTTCTGACGTGCCCGTCGACGAGATCGAAGCGCTCTGGCAGGAGCTCGAGGCGCTCGGCATGGCCAACCCCACGGTGGGCACGCTCAACGACATCATCTGCTGCCCCGGCGGCGACTACTGCAGCCTCGCCAACGCGGTGTCGATTCCGATCGCCCAGGCGCTGCAGGAGCGCTTCGAGGATCTCGACTTCCTGTACGACCTGGGGCCGATCGATCTCAACATTTCCGGCTGCATGAACGCCTGCGGGCACCACCACGTGGGCCATATCGGTATTCTCGGCGTCGACAAGAAGGGCGAGGAGTACTACCAGATCTCGATCGGCGGCAATGCCACCGACGACACCTCGCTCGGCAAGATCCTCGGCCCGTCGTTCTTCCGCGAGGACGTGCCCGGTGTGGTCGAGAAGGTGCTCGAGGTCTATGTCGCCGAGCGCCACGAGGACGAGCGTTTTCTCGACACCTATCGCCGCATCGGCCTGAAACCCTTCAAGGAGCGCGTCTATGCCCACTGAAGCCCAAGAGCAGGCGCCTGCGCCGGTTCACGTCGATCACCTGATCGTGGATGGCGAGCTCGCCGTGGAAAACGCCTGGTGCGTCTCTTTCGACGAGAACGCCCTGCCCGAACAGTTGCCGGCCTTCGTGCCCCTGGCGCTGTGGCGCAAGCACGCCGATGACGAGGAGCTCGCCCCGCTTCTGACCAGCGACACCGAGCTCACTGCCGCGCTCGGCGAAGAGCTCGCGCGGGCCAAGGCGATCGCCATCGATTTCCCCGCCTTTACCGACGGGCGTGGCTACAGCCTGGCGCGGCTACTGCGTGAGCGCTATGGCTATCAAGGTGAGCTTCGCGCCGTGGGCGACGTGCTGGTCGACCAGCTCGACTACATGCGCCGCTGCGGTTTCGACGCCATGGCCCTGCGCGACGACCAGGACCCGGCGGATGCCCTGCGCGCCTTGAGCGCCTTCAGCGTGAGCTACCAGAGTGACGTCCATCAGCGCTCGGCGCTGTTCGAGCGGCGCCTGGCAGAGACACACTGAAGCGGGATCTAACCCGTCTCCATGCAAAGGGCGGCCTGCGGGCCGCCCTTTTGCGTCGATCTGTTCAAAGTGATCAGCCGCGCCGCTTCTGCTGGCGTTCCCGGTTGTTGGCCTTGGCGCGTTCGCTCTTCCTGAGCATCACCCAGGTGGCGCCCATGCCGCCTTCCGAGGGCTGCGCCGACACGTAGGCCTGCACCTCGTCGAACTGGGCGAGCCACTTGGCGAGATAAGAGCGCAGCACGTTGGCGGGGCTCTCGAGTTCGCGCCCTCGACCGTGGACGATCATCACCGAGCGCAGGTCGTGCGCGTAGGCCTCCTGAATGAAGGGAAACAGCATGCGCCGACACTCGTCGAGCGGGCGGCGCAGAAGATGCAGCTGGGCCTGCACGCTGTAGCCGCCGTGACGCAGCTTGTCGACCACCCCTTGCTGGATGCCCTCGCGCCGGTACTCGATGGGGTCGAGCGGGGCCAGCAGGTCGACGAAGTCGTCGGAAAGAAAGTTGCTGGCGCCGAGCACCTCCTGGGCATGCTCGCGGCGGGCCAGCTGCGCTTCCGTCGGGCGCGCATGCCCTGCCCTGGTTTCGGCCCGATTACGCTTCGCCAGTGGTTTCACATCCCCGACAAACGCGCGAAAATCCATGTCATCGCGAAGTGGCTGGTTCATAGCGGGCTCCTTCGATAGGGTGCAGTACGTATCCTAGCAAACCCGGGCGCCCGGCTTAAGACTTCCCGGCGCGGGCCGGCCTTCTCTACAAGGATAGAACATGATCGTGGTGAAACGGATGTTGCTCACCCTCGCCCTGCTGCTTGGAGCGGCAGCCGCATGGTTCTGGCTGACCATGCTCAGCCCCTGGTTCTACGAGCGCCCGACACATCTGGCGCCCATCGAGCAGCGCTCCCATCAGGTCTTCGTCTACGGCACGCTGACCATCGCGCCGGTACGCTGGGTGGTGATGCACGGAAACGGCGATCCTGAAGCGGCGTCGCTTGCCGGCTTTCGTCGCGAAGGGCTCGACCTGGCCCGGGACGAGGCTGCCACGGTCTCGGGACTTCTGCTCAAGGTCACCCCCCAGGAGCTTGCCCGGCTCGACCGCTACGAGCGTCTGGGCGTGCGTTACCGGCGCGAAGAGATGACGCTTGAAGACGGCGAACAGGCCTGGGTCTATCGACGCCTGGCCGAGCCGCATACCCACACCGCGACTGCGCCTAGCCGCCAAGCTCTGATAGGATACTCTCAGCTGGCCGCCAACGCGGCGCGCCCTATCGTTGCAAGCCCCGTTTCGAGGATACGCCATGAGTCATGACACGCCCTACATTCTGGTTCTCTACTACTCGCGCTCCGGGGCCACGCGCGAGATGGCACGCCAGGTGGCGGCGGGGGTCGAGCGCGTGGCGGGCATCGAGGCCCGGCTGCGCAC
>NZ_JAMZBD010000060.1:0-10175 GCF_024158685.1 Halomonas sp. 707D4
TACTCCATCAGCCGTAGCAGCGCCTCGCGCAGCAGCCGCGCGCGGCTATCCAGGCGCTCGCCGTAGCGACCCAGCCAGAACATGCTCTCCGCCACGCGGCTGGGCAGGTCCTCGCCGTCGCGGGTCACCACGATCGGCCCGCGCGCCTGCTTGAGCTGGCTGACGTGAGGCTGGGCGGTGGAAGCGGTCACCCACACGTCCTTCACCACCGGGCTTGCCAGTGACGGCGAGCCGGGAGCGCCCTGCCAGCAAAGCCCGCCGGGCATCACCACGACGTCGTCGCCGGTGTCTTGGCCCGCGCGGCGCGGCGAGCGCGCCACGAAGCAGCGCAGGTTGAAGGTCGCGGGGGTGAGTCGGGCCAGCGTCTCGTCGAACATCGGCAAGGTCGCCGAGAGGGTGGTAGGCGTGGCCGCGGGCAACAGCAGCGGCTCGTTGAGCAGGCGCTCGCACAGCGTCGGCAGGTAGTCGGCCAGGGCGGGGGTCTCGAGCACGCCGACGCCCAAGGCGTTCGAGAGCGCCACGCCGCCGGTGCGCGCGGTCTGCAGAAGCCCCGGCACGCCGAGGGCGGAGTCGGCCTTGAGTTCCAGCGGGTCGCAGTCCGCGTCCGCGCAGTGGCGCAGCACCACGTCCACCGGCTTGAGCCCGCCCAGGGTGCGCAGCCACAGCTGGCCGTCGCGGGCCACCATGTCCGGCCCTTCGGCGAGGGTCAGGTTGAGGTAGTTGGCGAGATAGGCGTGCTCGAAGTAGCGCGGGCTCTGCGGCCCCGGGGTCAGCAGTACCACGGTGGGGTTGTCGCGGTGCTGGTAGGCAAGCAGCGTGAGGGTACGGTGGTGGGTGTCGAGGAAGCTCGCCAGACGCTTGAGCGGGGCGTTGCGGTACATCTGCGGCAGCGCGCGTGCCATCAAAATACGGTTCTCGAGCGCGAAGCCGGTGCCGGAGGGCGCCTGCAGGCGGTCGCCGATCGCGCGCCACTGCCCTTCGGCGTCGAGGATGACGTCCACGCCGTGGTAGTTGATCGGCGTGTGCTCGCGCGGCTGGGCGCCGTGGCAGGGCAGCAGGAAGTTCGGCGAGGCGAGCAGCGCCTGGGTGGGCAGAAGCCCTTCGTCGAACAGCGTGCGCGGCCCGTAGATGTCGCGATAGAGCGCGTTGAACAGGCGCGTGCGCTGGGCAAGGCCCGCCTCCAGCGCGTGCCACCGGGACTGGTCGATCACCCAGGGCAGCGGGTCGAGCCGCCAGGCACGTCGCTGGGTGTCGTCGTGCATGTTGAAGATGACGCCGTTCTCGGCCAGCAGGCCGTTGATCTCCTCTTGCTGCTGAAGACGGCCCGGCTCGCCGAGGGCGTCGAGGCAGTTCAAGAGCTCCTGCCAGCCCGGGCGCAGCCGGCCCTGGCGGTCCACCAGGGTGTCGAATCGTGCGGGCACTCCATTGCCTAGCTGTTGAAGATATCCCTCGACGAGCCCGGTAGGGCTTGGCAAGGGCGTCACAGAGGCGGTCATACGTGTCGTCCTGGGTAGCAAAGGGCGCTGGCGCCCGGGTGGTTCAAATGACGGTATCAGGGTGTCAGTGGGGCCGCCAACGCAGATCCAGCGTCAGCGGAAGCTCGAGACTCGCGCGCTCCTCGACCGGCGCCTGGTGGCCGTGGGTGTGGCCACCGGTCGCGAAGCGGCCAAGTCGGCGCGCCTCGGCCTCGAAGGCGTTCACCGGGAAGGTTTCGAAGCTGCGCCCGGTCGGGTGCACCACGTGGTAGGTGCAGCCGGCCACCGCACGCTGGTTCCAGGTGTCGATGACGTCGAAGACCAGAGGGGCGTGCACCGGGATCTGCGGATGCAGCGCCGAGGGCGGCTGCCAGGCGCGGTAGCGCACCCCGGCCACCGCTTCGCCGTTTCGGCCGGTCGCGGTGAGCGGCACGCGCCGGCCGTTGCAGGTCACCACGTAGCGCTCGCCGCTCATGCCGCGCACCTTGACCTCGAGGCGCTCCACCGAGGAGTCGACGTAGCGCGCGGTGCCGGAAGCGGTGGCCTCCTCGCCGAGCACGTGCCAGGGCTCGATCGCCTGGCGCAGCTCGAGCTCCAGCATCGGGGTGTGCAGGCGCCCGTGGACGGGAAAGCGAAACTCGCGAAACGGCGCGAACCACTCGAGCTCGAAGTCGAAGCCGTGGTGGCGCAGGTCGCCCAGCACGTCATCGAGGTCTTCCCACAGGTAGTGGGGCAGCATCCAGCGATCCTGCAGGGCGCTGCCCCAGCGCACCGGCTTGGCCCGGTAGGGCGTCTTCCAGAGCCTGGCCACCAGCGCGCGGATCAGAAGCGTCTGCATCAGGGCGAGCCGGGCATGCGGCGGCATCTCGAAGCCGCGCAGCTCCAGAAGCCCGAGCCGGCCGGTGTCGCTGTCCGGCGAGTAGAGCTTGTCGATGCAGAACTCCGCGCGGTGGGTGTTGCCGGTCAGATCGGTCAAGAGGTGGCGCAGCAGGCGATCCACCAGCCAGGGCCTGGTGACCTCGCCCACGGGCATCTGCTGCAGGGCGATCTCGAGCTCGTAGAGCGCCTCGTGGCGCGCTTCGTCGACCCGGGGCGCCTGGCTCGTGGGGCCGATGAACAAACCCGAAAAGAGATACGAAAGGCTCGGGTGGTGCTGCCAGTAGGTCACCAGGCTCGCCAGCAGGTCCGGGCGGCGCAGGAAGGGGGAGTCCTCCGGGGTGGCACCGCCGAGCGTCACGTGGTTGCCGCCGCCGGTGCCGGTGTGGCGCCCGTCGAGCATGAACTTCTCGGTGCCGAGCCGCGACAGACGCGCTTCTTCGTAGAGCCGCTCGGTCTGGGCCACCAGGGCCTTCCAGCTCGCCGCCGGCATGACGTTGACCTCGATCACCCCCGGGTCCGGCGTCACCATGAAGCTTTGAAGGCGCGGGTCGCGCGGCGGCGGGTAGCCTTCGAGCATCACCGGGCAATCGAGCTCCTCGGCGCAGGCCTCGATGCTGCCGAGCAGGTCCAGGTAGTGCTCGAGGTGCGTCAGCGGCGGCAGGAAGACGTGCAGGCGTCCGTCGCGGGGCTCGACGCACAGGCTGGTGTGCACTATCGCGTCGTGGCGATCCTCCTCGGCGCCGGGCTGCTGCTGGACGGATTCGCCTTCGGGATGGCGGGCGCTTGGGTGCAGGCTGTGGCCGTGGCGCTCGGCAGGGCTTGCGCGGCGCTGCTCGGCGTGGCGCCGCGCCACTTCGCCGTGAATATCGCCGAGGGCGGCGCGCGGGGCGAACAGCGACGCCGGCTGCGGCGACTCGGCGGGGTCCGTCCAGGGCAGCGCCGAGAGCGGCAGGCGAAGCCCCATGGGCGAGTCGCCGGGCACCAGGTAGAGATGATCACGCTTGAGGGGCCAGCGCCCGCTCTCCCAGCGGTGGTGGTGGGCGATGGAGTGACGCAGCGGCAAAGCGTAGCCGACCACCGCGCCCAGGTCGCGCTCCAGAAGCCGGGCCAGACGGCGGCGCTCGGCGTCATCCTTCAGGTTGGCCTGGCGCGGGTCGACGTCCACCGGCAGGGTCTGCTCCTTCCACAGGTAGTAGTAGGCGTCCTCGAAGGCCGGGATCCAGTGGCGCGGCGCCACCCCCAGCCGCTCGGCAAGCGCCTGGGCGAAGCGTTTCGCCAGGGCCTCGTCGGCCTGCACCGCCGGGGCGCCGTCGCTGCTGGCGAGCCAGCGCGGGTCGCGCCATAAAGGTTCGCCATCCTTGCGCCAGTAGCAGGCCAGCGCCCAGCGCGGCAGCGGCTCGCCGGGGTACCACTTGCCCTGCTGCTGCTGGACCACCCCGCCTTGGGCGAAGGCGGCCTGCAGCCGGGTCAGGAGCACCTCGGCGCGCTCGCGCTTGTGCTCGCCAAGTGCATCCGTATTCCACTGTGGGCTCTCCATGTCGTCGATGGAGACGAAGGTGGGCTCGCCGCCCATGGTCAGGCGCACGTCCTGCGCATCGAGCGCCGCGTCGACGCGCTCGCCCAGCGCCAGGATGCGCGTCCACTGGGCCTCGGAGTAGGGCCGCGTGACGCGGGCGTCCTCGTGAATGCGCTCGACGCGCATCTCGACGTCGAAGCTGACCTCGCACTTGTCGGAAAAGCCGCTGATCGCCGCCGCGCTCCCGGTGGTCGGGGTAGCGGCCAGCGGAATGTGGCCTTCGCCGGCGAACAGCCCCGAGGTCGGGTCGAGCCCTACCCAGCCGGCGCCGGGCAGAAACACCTCGGTCCAGGCGTGCAGGTCGGTGAAGTCGACCTCGGTGCCGCTCGGGCCATCCAGCGCCTTGACGTCCGGGGCGAGCTGGATGAGATAGCCCGAGACGAAGCGCGCCGCCAGCCCCAGGTGGCGAAAGATCTGCACCAGAAGCCAGGCGCTGTCGCGACACGAGCCGCTGGCGAGCGTCAGCGTCTCTTCACAGCTCTGCACGCCGGGCTCCATGCGCACTAGGTAGCCGATGTCCTGTTGCAGGCGCTGGTTGAGGGCGACCAGAAAGTCCACGCTGGGCGTCGGGGTGCGGTCCACCTGGGCGATCCACTCGGTGAGCCGGGGGCCGGCTTCGGTCACTTCCAGATACGGCGAAAGCTCGCGGGCAAGCGACTCCGGGTAGGCGAAGGGAATCGTCTGGGCGATATCGTCGAGAAAGAAATCGAACGGGTTGATCACCGTCATCGGGGCGATCAGCTCGACGGCGAGGGTGAGCTCGCGGCGCGGCTCGGGAAACACGATGCGCGCGTTGAAGTTGCCGAACGGGTCCTGCTGCCAGTTCAGGAAGTGATCGGTGCCGGAGACGTCGAGGGAGTAGGAGTCGATGTGCGTGCGACAGTGCGGCGCCGGACGCAGGCGTACCACGTGGGGTGACAGACGCACGGGGCGGTCGAAGCGATAGGTGGTACGGTGAGTCAGGGCGACGCGAATGGTCATGGGCCATCCTCGGGTGGGCGGGTATCCCGACCAGTGATGGAGGCGTAGGGGCCGGCGAGCTCGCGGCGCCGGGTACGCGGCATGGGGGAAGTATCGCCCTACTGGGCGTTTTTTGCAGCACAATTCATGCCGGATGTGGACTGGCGATAAAGAACGTTAAATGCCGGGTGCAAGATCAAGGGGCGTTTGAAGAAGATCCTCCTACACTGGGTTTAACGGACCCGTGTCCCCCGCCGCGCCAGGAGAGCGCCCATGAGCCAAGTGAACTGGAATCAATACGCCTGCCGCGACTACTTCGACGAGCTCATCGCCGCCCCCGGACAGCCCCGCGCCTCGGCCGACGAACTTTGCAGCATGCTGGCGCGCTTCAGCGCCGAGGAGCTCGCCGAGCGCAAGACCGCCGCCGATATCGCCATTCGCACCATGGGCATCACCTTCACGGTCTACTCCGAAGGCACCATGATCGACCGCGCCTGGCCCTTCGACATCGTGCCGAGGATCATCTCGGCCCGGGAGTGGCGCAAGACCGAAGCGGGGCTCAAGCAGCGGGTCAAGGCGCTGAACCTGTTCATCGACGATCTCTACCACGATCAGAAAGTGGTCAAGGACAAGGTATTGCCCGCCGAGGTGCTGGCGCAGTCGGCCAACTTCCGCCCCCAGTGCGTGGGGATCGACCCGCCCCACGGGGTCTGGGCGCACATCTGCGGTTCGGACCTGGTGCGCGGCGCCGACGGCACGCTCTACGTGCTGGAGGACAACCTGCGCATCCCCTCGGGCGTCTCCTACATGCTCGAGAACCGCAACGTCACCAAGCGGGTGCTGCCGGAGCTCTTCGCCTCCGGCAAGATCCTGCCGGTGGACGACTACGTTGCCCAGCTCTACGACATGCTGGCGGCGATGTCGCCACGCCCGGGGGACGATCCGCAGATCGTGGTGCTCACGCCGGGCATCTACAATTCCGCCTACTTCGAGCACGCCTACCTCGCCCAGCAGATGGGCGTGGAGCTGGTGCAGGGCAGCGACCTGCTGGTCGACGAGCACGATGTCGTCTACATGCGCACGGTGGAAGGGCGCCGCCGGGTCGACGTGATCTATCGCCGGGTGGACGACGAGTTCCTCGACCCCGAGGTCTTCAACCCGCACTCGGTGCTGGGCGTGGCCGGGCTGATGCGCGCCTGGCGCGCGGGCAACGTGGCGCTGGCCAACGCCCCGGGCGCAGGCGTTGCCGACGACAAGGTGGTCTACGCCTTCGTGCCGGAGCTGATTCGCTACTATCTCGACGAGGAGCCGCTTCTGCCCAACGTGCCGAGCTATCTGTGCATGTTCGAGGATGATCGCCGGTACGTGCTGGAGCACCTGGACGAGTTGGTGGTCAAGCCGGCCAACGAATCCGGCGGCTACGGCATGCTGATCGGCCCGCGCTCGACGAAAGAGACCCGCGAGGAGTTCGCCCGGCTGATCGAGGCCAACCCGCGCAACTACATGGCCCAGCCGACCATCGCGCTCTCCACCACGCCCACGCTCGCCGGCGGCTTGCCGCAGCCGCGCCACGTCGATTTGCGCCCGTTCATCCTCTCGGGGCCGGACATCCACGTCACCACCGGCGGGCTCACCCGGGTGGCGCTGGTGGAGGGCTCCTTGGTGGTCAACTCCTCCCAGGGCGGGGGCAGCAAGGACACCTGGATCGTCGAGACCGACGAGCAGGACGTTGAGAGCGTCGAACAGGCGGGAGGTGCGCGCCATGCTGTCACGGGTCGCTGAGAATCTCTACTGGATGGCGCGCTACGTCGAGCGCGCCGAGGACACCGCGCGGCTTTTGAGCGTGAATAGTCACCTGATGCTCGATCTGCCGCGCAACCTGCCGCTGGGCTGGGCGCCGCTGATCGAGATGACCGGCACCCTCGAGGCGTTTCGCGAGCGCTTCGACACCTTCGACGAGCAGAGCGTGGTGCACTTTCTGTGCGCCGATACGCAGAATTCGAGCTCGATCCTCGCGGCGCTGGCCAGCGCCCGGGAGAACCTGCGCACCACTCGCGACGTGGTGCCGCGCGAGATCTGGGAAGAGGTCAACCATCTTTACTTGAGCGTGGCGGATCACGCCGAGAACGGGGTCAGTCCGCGCCGGCGCGACGCCTTCTTGAAGAACGTGATCCGCAGCTGCCAGACCCTGACCGGGCTGATCGAGGGCACACTCAGCCACGGCCCGGCGCGCACCTTCATCGAGCTTGGCCGCCAGCTCGAGCGCGCCGACATGACCACGCGCATTCTCGACGTGCGCTCGGCAAGCCTCTTGCCCAAGAACCCCGAGGAGCTTTTGCCCTTCGAGAACCTGCAGTGGATGAGCGTGCTGAAGTCGCTGACCGCTTACCAGATGTATCGCCAGCAGGTGCGCCTGCGCGTACGCGGCCCGGACGTGCTGCGCTTTCTGCTCCAGGACCCGCACCTGCCTCGGGCGATCGCCTGCAGCCTGGAGATCCTGGCTCACGAGCTTCAGTGGCTGCCGCGCCAGGATCGGGTTGTCGCCACGGTCGCGCTGGTGCGCGCCGACGTGATCGACGCCGATATCCAGGCGCTGGCCCACTCGCCGAGCAAACTGCACGCGTTCATCGACGAGCTGCAGGTGGGCTTCGCGCGTATCCACGACACCCTGAGCGCCACCTACTTCGTCAACAGCGAAGAGGTGCCGCGCGTCACCCAGCGCCAGGGGCAGGTTCAGGGCTTCGGTGTGGAGGAGGAGGGCGACTGAGGTGCCTCGTCGCCCTGATGGGCGGCGTGGGCAATCAGCGTATGCAGGTAGTCGAGCTTGTCGCGCACCGGCGCGGCAAGCACCGCAGGTGCCAGGTCGAGAAGCCCCATGTCGCGGTTGAGCTCGTTCACCGCCAGCCCCACCTGGTGATAGGCGGCCAGCATGCCATCGAGGGTGCCGTCGTACTCGGCGCGTGAAATGCCCATGTGCAGCGCGGTGTCCAGCACCGCCACCATGTCGAGATAGAACGCGAAGGTTTCCGCGAAATCCTCCCAGGCGTGCATGGTGGCGTAGGCGGAGATGTGCCGCTTTGCCCAGTCAAGCGGCGCGCCTTGCTGATAGTACTGCTCCAGGGCCTCGCCGTAGGTGGGGTTTTCATGATCGCCGAACACCGCCTTGCAGGCTGCCTCGTCCTGATCCTTGACCAGCAGGTCCCAGTAGTAGTGGCCCACCTCGTGGCGAAAGTGGCCGATCAGCGTGCGGTGGGACTCGTTCATGTCGACCCGCAGGCGCTCGCGCTCGACCGTGTCCGCCTCCTTGACGTTGATGGTGATGTGGCCTGCAGCGTGGCCTGTGTAGACCTTCTGCTGGCCGACCGAGCGCCAGAGCCCCTGGTCCGGCAGGGCGTCGGCCATGAACGAGAAGCTCAGCGGAAGAGCGGCGCCATCCTCCGGGGCGGCGTGGGGAAGCTTGAGCAGATCCAGGGTGTAGAACAGCCGCCGCTTGGCGGCTTCCAGCGCCGCCCAGCGCTCGCGGTTGCCCTCGATGGAGAGATCCGGGATCACCGCATTGTGCCGGCAGCAGTCGCACAGCGCATCCACGCCCTGCTCGAGCGGCACCATGCGGTTGCAGACGTTCTCCACTGCATAGTTGCGACACTTCTCGAGCAGCGCGCCGCACTCGCTGCGCGCGCAGCGGTAGCCGCCTTGCTCCAGCGGCTCGAGCGCGACGATGGCGTCGCAGCTCGGACACCAGCCCACCTCGGCCTCACAGGAGAGGCAGACGGTGTTCTCGAAGAACAGCGGATTGGCGCAGCGGCAGCTGAAGGTCTGCATGAGGCTTCCTCGTGGCGAAATCTCTCGATGGATAAGGCCGCGCCTGTGGGACGTGTCGGCGCATCCTTCGCAGCATAGTCAGGCGCGCCGGGTATGGAAACGGCTATTTTAAAGCTCGCTGGGTCGATTGACGTTTACGTCAACTTGTTGCTATATCTTGAGCGTCCGGGCGCTCGGAAAAGCGGCAAACAACCTAGACAACGCCGCAGGAGCGCTTTTCTCGAAGCGATGACACTCTCGAAGTGACAGCAATCTCGACGCAATAAAAATCTCAAAGCAATAACAACGTACCAGGAGAGACGCCGTGGCCGTGCGCGACATTCCCCTTTTCATCGACGGCAAGCCCGTCGCCTCCCGAACCGATCAGTGGCGTGACGTGGTGAATCCCGCGACCCAGGAGGTCGTCGCCCGGGTGCCGATGTGCCCCGCCGACGAGGTCGAGCGCGCCATCGAAAGCGCCCGGCAGGCGTTTGGCGAGTGGCGCAAGACGCCGCTCAACAAGCGCATGCGCATCATGATGAAGCTCGCCGCCTTGATCCGCGAGCACACCGGGGAGCTCGCCGCGCTGATCACCGAGGAGCACGGCAAGACCTTGCCGGACGCCGAGGGCGAGGTCGGCCGCGGGCTCGAGGTCGTGGAGCACGCCTGCTCGATCACCTCGCTGCAGCTCGGTGAAGTGGCCGAGAACGCGGCAAGCGAGGTCGACGTCTACACCCTGCATCAGCCGCTCGGCGTGGGCGCGGGCATCACCGCCTTCAACTTCCCGATCATGCTGCCGTGCTTCATGTTTCCGCTGGCGATCGCCACCGGCAACACCTTCGTGCTCAAGCCCTCGGAGCAGGACCCGAGCTCGACCATGCGCCTGGTCGAGCTCGCCCACGAGGCCGGCGTGCCGCCGGGCGTGCTCAACGTGGTCCACGGCGGGCCGGAGGTGGCCAACCAGCTCGCCGACGACACCCGTATCAAGGCGCTGTCGTTCATCGGCTCCTCCCGCGTCGGGGCGCTCTTGTACGAACGGGCCGCGAAAGCGGGCAAGCGCATGCAGGCGATGATGGGGGCCAAGAACCACTGCGTGGTGATGCCGGACGCCAACAGGAGCCAGGCGATCAATAGCCTGCTGGGCTCCGCCTTCGGCGCGGCGGGCCAGCGCTGCATGGCCAACTCCGTGGTGGTGCTGGTGGGCGAGGCGCGGGCGTGGCTGGACGAGCTGGTCGAGGGCGCACGCGGCATGCGCGCCGGTTCCGGCACCCAGCGCGAGGCGGATCTCGGCCCGCTGGTGTCGCCCCAGGCGAAGGCGCGGGTCGAAGGGCTGATTGCCCAGGGCGAGCGCGAAGGCGCGACGCTTGAACTCGATGGGCGCGGCTATCAGGTGGAGGGTTATTCTGAAGGCAACTTCGTCGGCCCGACACTGTTCTCCAACGTCACCGCCGAGATGCAGATCTACCGGGAGGAGATCTTCGGCC
>NZ_JAMZBD010000061.1:0-10168 GCF_024158685.1 Halomonas sp. 707D4
TGCCCTGGGCATCGGTCACCCGGTACACCGTCTGGGCCTCGACGGCCATCGCTGCCAGCGCCACGGCCACGCCCGGCACCAGCCAGGCCCTTCTCGAGATCTCCTTCACGCGTCGCTTCACTTCACCCTCCTGACGGACAGCCAATAAAAAACCCCGCCGAGGCGGGGTTTCGAGCCAATTCACCTCGCAGGTGATATTAGCAGCTGTACTTAGCAGCTATAGTACATGTCGAACTCGATGGGGTGGGTGGCCATGCGCATGCGCGTGACTTCTTCCATCTTGAGCTCGATGTAGGCGTCGATCATGTCGTCGGTGAACACGCCACCTTCGGTCAGGAACGCGCGGTCGGCGTCGAGGGCTTCCAGCGCCTGGTCGAGGCTCGAGGCCACGGTGGGTACGGACTTGCCCTCTTCCGGCGGCAGGTCATACAGGTTCTTGTCCATGGCATCGCCAGGATGAATCTTGTTCTTGATACCGTCGATACCGGCCATCAGCATCGCCGCGAACGCCAGGTACGGGTTGGCGGTCGGGTCGGGGAAGCGGGTTTCCACGCGCTTGCCTTTCGGGCTCGCAGTGTAGGGAATACGGATCGACGCGGAGCGGTTACGCGCGCTGTAGGCGAGCATGACCGGTGCTTCGAAGCCCGGCACCAGACGCTTGTAGGAGTTGGTGGAGGCGTTGGTGAAGGCGTTCAAGGCGCGCGCGTGCTTGATTACGCCGCCGATGTAGTAGAGCGCCATTTCGGACAGGCCCGCGTACTCGTCGCCGGCGAACTGGTTCTCGCCATCCTTCCAGAACGACTGGTGCACGTGCATGCCGGAACCGTTATCGCCGACCAGGGGCTTGGGCATGAAGGTCGCGGTCTTGCCGTAGGCATGGGCCACGTTGTGGATCACGTACTTCATTTCCTGGACTTCGTCGGCCTTCTTCACCAGGGTGTTGAACTTGACGCCGATCTCGTTCTGGCCGGCGTTCGCCACTTCGTGGTGATGCACCTCGACGGTCTGGCCGATCGCCTCGAGGGTGTTGCACATCGCGCCGCGAATGTCGTGGAAGCTGTCGACCGGCGGTACCGGGAAGTAGCCGCCCTTGACGCGCGGACGGTGACCGAGGTTGCCGCCTTCCGGGGTGGAGTCGGTCGCCCAGGCGCCCTCTTCGGAGCTGATCTTGAACATGGAGCCCTGGATATCGGTCTTCCAGTGCACTTCGTCGAAGATGAAGAACTCGGGTTCCGGACCGAAGAAGGCAGTGTCGCCAAGGCCAGTGGACTCGAGGTAGGCTTCGGCACGCTTGGCGATGGAGCGCGGGTCGCGATCGTAGCCCTGCATGGTGGCCGGCTCGATGATGTCGCAACGCAGGATGAGGGTGGCATCTTCGGTGAAGGGGTCGAGGAAGGCGGTGCCGTCTTCCGGACGCAGGATCATGTCGGATTCGTTGATGCCTTTCCAGCCTTCGATGGAGGAACCATCGAACATCTGGCCGTTCTCGAAGAACTCTTCGTTCACGTCCCGTGCCGGTACGGTGACGTGCTGCTCTTTACCGCGCGTGTCGGTGAAACGCAGGTCTACCCACTTGACTTCATGTTCTTCGATTAGCGCGAGCGTCTTGGCTGACATACTGTTCTCCGTCTCCGGTATGAGCGTGGCTTAAAGCGTGTACTGTAAGCGATCGATTAAACGTAATTGTTGAACAAGACCGTCGATGCGCAGCGAGCGCCTTTGTTGTTCTCTCCGGGCTGTTCTCTCAAGCGGCGCGGGAGGTTGCCAACGGCCCGCCCCGGGTCACGCGATGAGTTCGAACCGGCTGTCGTTGTAGCACGCCACCAGGCGTTTGCCTACGGCACCGGCCGCTGCCATATACTAAGCATGTAGCGTGCCAACTTTGCACCAATATGGCATGACCCGGTCACAACACCTTGTTTTGAAAATCAATTTATCGTCGACAATACGCACCTGAATAAAATACACGGTGCGTGAACAGGCCTCGATGGCCTGAAACCCTCCCGCCAAGCACCAATGTAGTGCAAAAAACGCATTAGCGAACCAAAGAGGTGCACTTGATGCGTTCTCATCCTCTTGGACGCACCTTAATGGCCAGTGTCTCGCCTCACGATCACGCGGCGACGTTCAGACCTTGAGACGCTTGCCGAACAGCATGGCCCCGAGCGTGGAGGTGTTGGCGACCTTGTTCAGCAGCACCGAGCCCGTCGCCCCTACCGCCACCAGCAGCGCGGCATAGAGCACCAGCGGCAGCGTATCGACACCGACCACGGCATCGACGATGGCGAAGAACATCGGATGCGCCAGGTAGATACCGAAGGAGTAGCGGTTGATGGTGCGCACCCACACCGGCGCCCGGCGCCCTTTCAGGTAGCGCAGCGCGCACAGCGTCGCCAGCACGAAAAACGGAATGACCCAGACCTCCTTCGACGAGAAGGCGAGCCCTCCCGCAAAGGTGGCCAGCACGACCAGCGCCAAGAACAGCGCCAGCCAGAGCGGCGAGGAGAGCGTCTTCATCCACCCCGGTGAGAGCGACCAGGGCGCCTCGGGCGAGACCGGGTAGTCGCGCACCAGCACCAGCGCGAGCAAGAACAGATAGATCCACCCCAGCGGCGCCACCCAGAGCAGGTAGCCGGGCGGCGTCACCTCCAGCCAGTAGGCGAGCCCCCAGTAGCTCATGCTGACCACGCAGCTCACCCAGAGCCACGGCACCGGGTCGAAGCGCCACAGCCGCCAGCGGGTGAAGAGCCAATAGGCCACGTAGAACTGCATGGCGATGATCAGGAAATAACCGTGCCAGCCCGCATAGACGAAGTACTCCCGCGCATTGGCCCAGAAGCTCACCGGCTCGCCGCTCGCCTCCAGGCGCACCCACTGGGCGGTGGAGTAGATGAAACCGTAGACGAGGTAGGGCAGCATCACGTACTTCACCCGCTGCCCCAGAAAACCCGGCGGCACCTGGCGGCCGTAGCGCAGGGCGAACACGAAGACCGAGATGAACAGAAAGACCGGCGTTCCCAGCACCAGCGGGATACGCGCAAGGTCGGTGGCCAGGTTGTCCAGGCGCTGGTTGAGGTGGTCCAGCCAATGGAACAGGAACACCGCCACGCAGCCATAGGCGCGCAGCCAATAAATCTCCTCTACCTTCTGCATCGGGCCTCCTGCCCGAGAACGGGCTGCTATGCTGACTGTCGCAGCCTGCATCTCGTACCGTTATCCATCATCCCAACGCCTGGAGGCCGCGTGCGCTTCTCACCCAACACGACCCGCCTGTTCACCAGGGCCCGCGCCCTGAGCCTTCTGATCGGCGCGCTGCTATCCTTTCAGGCCGTCGCCGGCGAGGTCAGCCATCACCAATTCCACTCGCCGACGCTCGGCCACGACTACCCCTACACGCTCTACCTGCCCGACGGCTACCGCGTGGACGCCACCTACCCGGTGGTGTACCTGCTCCACGGCTCCTTCGGCAACGAGCACGACTGGACGAGCCGTGGTCGTCTGGCCCAGACCGCCGACCGGCTGATCAAGGCCGGGCACATTCCGCCAGCGGTGTTCGTCATGCCGGGCAGCCGCAGCTGGTGGGTGGACGGCTACAACGAGCCCGCCCGCCGCGCCTTCTTCGACGACCTGATGCCGCACATCGAAACCACCTACGCCGTGGGCACCACCCGCGAGCAGCGCGCCGTGGGTGGGCTCTCCGCCGGCGGCTTCGGCGCGCTCAACTTCGCTCTGGAGCGCCCGGAGCTGTTCGCCGCCGTGGCCGCGCTGAGCCCGGCAAGCTACGTGCCCGTGCCGCCGTCCAACTCCTCCGCCCACCGCCACCCGGCGTTTCTCGACGCCGAGGGCCAATTCGACCGCGCGCTGTGGGAGCGGCTCAACTACCCGGCTTACCTGGAAGCATACCGCCTGGCCGTGACCCCGCGGGCCGATGACCGGCCCGGCGACACGCCGCCGGTGCCCGCCTACATCAGTGCCGGGCGGCGCGACGTGTACGATGCGGAATACCACGCCCGCCTTCTGCGCCAGGCGCTGGAGCGCATCCAGCCCGGCCAGGTGCGGCTCGATCTTTACCCCGGCGGGCACACCTGGCGCGTCTGGCGGGCGAGCCTGCCGGCGGCGCTCACCTTCCTGTTCCAGCACGTCGATGGTGACGCACGGGCGTTGACAGCACCGTGAGCGGCTAAATTGGCCGAATGGCGAAGCTACAACCTACACTAAGAACACCCCTCTCTCGACAAAAGGATATTGAGGATGCATCAACACATCGAATGGGACGACCCAGGCCGCGCCAGCGTGTCCGAGTACTTCAAGAACGACCCCAACCATACCGAACCCTACCCCGGCGCCATCCTCTCCGCCCGCTACCAGCACCGCATCGTCCGCGTGAAGGTACAGACCTACCGCGAGGACGAAGGCGTGAGCATCGGCACCGTCGCCGCCATCCTCGACGAGCACGGCCACCGCTACAAGAGCCACGACAAGCTCAACGTCGACGACATCGTCCGCCTGCCCGACGACAAGCGCGCCATGGAGCGCTGGGACGAGGATGCGGACGAGAAAGCGCGCTGAACGCCTCACGACGCGCCGCTGCCCTGCCAGCTCCCAAGCACGCGGATGGGGAGTTCGCGTCTTCCCATCCGCCACGAATCACTGACACGCCCTCTTCGTTTATCACGACGCCCCGCCATAGCACGTAGCGCGGCGTAAGCGACAGCGCACCCGCGAAGCACCGCACAGCGGTGCCCATGCACGATACCGGCTGAACGCAAGGCGGGCTCGCCGCCCTGACACCTCACCTGCCAAAGCAGGGTACGCCAGACGACTATTGACCTCTTGCTTCACCCTGAAACAATAAGGCTGGCATTAAAGCACGCCAACCCGGCCCGACGATTTGCCCTACGTTTGAAGACGATCCACGACGCTGCCAAAATGACCCAGTCTGCCCTCGGCATGGCTGCCGACCCCTTCGCCTGACGCGTTGATGAGGGTTAGCGCGGGTGCCTCCCGCGCGGCAGGCACCCATTGCCTACTTGCAACATTCATTCGTCTCGAGAGCTCTTAGCTGCCTGCTCGGCAGCGAAACCAGAACAGAACCGATCTGCAGGAGTCGATACTTTCTGAGCTGCTTGCTCGGCAGCGAACCTCATGCACTCATAGCAGACCGGGTAGGTGCATTTCTAAGCTGCCTGCTCGGCAGCGAACAAGACGTTGATTTTTGGATGCCGGACGATGGCTTTCTGAGCTGCCTGCTCGGCAGCGAACGCATAGACATAATAGAGCCTTATTAATTAATTTTTCTGAGCTGCCTGCTCGGCAGCGAACCTCCGTTTGCGTCATGTGTGGTTACTGGCTCATTTCTGAGCTGCCTGCTCGGCAGCGAACCTTTTAGCGGTATGTCGCCGCCCTTATCGCCTTTTCTGAGCTGCCTGCTCGGCAGCGAACAGCCGCTGATCCGGCCGCCCAGGTGCGCACCTTTTCTGAGCTGCCTGCTCGGCAGCGAACTAGAGCCTTTCAATAATAACCCTCTGATTGTTAAAGAACAGTGGGTAAGAAAAGCGGTATCACCCTTTTTTGGGCAATACCGCTAAGTCATTGATTATGTTTCAGTGATTTCCTCGTGGAAAAAAAGGGTCAAAACCAGGGCACCGTGGCCTTGGGGCTCAGGCCGTAGTGGTTGAAGACGCCGACCACGGCTTCAGCCTGGGGCTCGCCGTGGTGGATAAAGAGGCAGAAGCGCTCTTTCGTCGAGCGACTGCCCAGTTGGGCGAACGGTAGCGTGATTCGCCTTTCGTGGGTGGGGGCATAGAGTTTTTGCGCTTCGGCTTCGGGCACATCGTGGCGGCGGGCGTAACGCCGTACCCGGCTCGGGCTTCCGGTATTGAACTGCTTGCGCGCCACGTTGATCTGCTGTGTGTTGCCGGGCACGGCCATGACATCACTGACGGTGACGTGATCGCGCATGCCGGTCAGCCAGCTCAAGGCCATCAGCTCGTCCAGGCGGGCGCGGGTGCCATGCAGGCGCAGATGCTCGCCCAGGCTGCGTGCCTTCACGCCCACCTTGTGCTGCGGAAAGCTCACGCCGATGTCGCTGGCCTGCAGGTCAAACAGTGCCCGGTGCAGCTTGCTGTAGAGCGCGCCCATCAGTTTGGGCGGCTCGAAGTCCGGGTCCGGCCTTAGCCGGAGATCAATATAGTGATCCATGGCTCACCCCGCATCGCCGAAGACGCCGCCGCGAATCAGGGTGGCCATCACGAAGTGCTGATTCTCGGCGGTCGGCGCCTGGTCTTTCAACAGCCAGTTATCCAGCAGGTTGTAGAAATCCACCTTCTGCTTGGGCTGGCGGTAGGCCGTGCCCTGGGTGGTGACCGAGCCGTAGGGCTCGACGGCGATCGGGCCGAGATCGCTGCCGTCTTCCGGTGCGGGGTACCAGGTGTCGATGGTGCGCAGGGCGTTGCCGAGTTTTTGCGAGTGAATGGCGGCCTGCTTGTCATCGCCGATGCTGTAGAGCGTCTTGCTCTTGTCGCCGCGCGAGCGATCCAAAATCAGCTCCTGGGAGGGGAACACTTCCTGCCCGGCGCCGATGCGAGCGAAGGCGATCACGTCCAGCAGCAGATACTGCTCCCCCGCCAGCGCTTGGGCGATAACCGCGCCCAACTCTTTCGTTTGCGCGTTTCCGGTGAAGTCGCGCGTGGACTGGGCGAGCGCATCGAACGTCCAGCTCTTTTCCGGCTGCCCCGCTTTCATCTGGCTGACGACGACCTCGACCGTTTCGGCGCCGATGCGGTTGCGCCACAGAAAACGCCCGTTGGCGAGGTTGCAGGCGTAGCGGTGGGCCAGCTCATCGAACCCGTGCTCGCTGACGTAGCCCTCGACCGTCTGCTTGAGCTTTTTCTGGTACTCGGCGTTGTTACAGGCCGAGGGCGTACCGGCACCGGCCAGCACGCGTAGCGTGAAGCGCACGGCGAGCGTATCGGCATCATGAGGCAGCGCGGCCACGTCGACGGTCTGCAGGTTAGGGTTCTCGATGGCGGCATCGAGCTTGAGCGGGTCCTGGTCCTTGGCTTTCAGGCGGTTGGAGATGGTGCCGCGCACCGATTTTTCGCGCACAGGGACGGGTGCCCATTGCGCTGCCTCTTTGCGCGCCTCCCAGTTACCGGCGGTGAACAGCGCATCGGACGGGTCGAGCTTGCGCTCGAAAGCGAGTACGGAGGCGGTTTTGAGCGTATCGTTCTTGGCCATGTAGTTTCCCCTTTGATTAATCTTGTTGCGTTTTGGCGTAGTCGTTTTGAAGGCGATAAATCCCGCGATCCAGGTCGTTTTCCACGAACCACATCAGGTCGTCGGGTTTCTTGAAGCGGTGCGGGCTGACCCATTCGCCGAGCGAGTAGAGGCTTTCCACGAACTGGAACGGCACCTCGGGATCGCGGGCGTTGGCGACCTCGCCGGGCGGATAGAGCTCCGAGATGGCGCCATAGCCCACGGGAATCGGCACCAGCCAGCCAGGGTATGGGCGGCGAACCCCCCACTGAACGCGCTGTTTCACCGCTCCAGTCTGCTCATCTTCTACCTGCTCGACGCGGCATTCGTGATTGAGCCGGGAAAGATCGAGCCAGGCATCCAGCGTCGTGGCGTTCTCGTCCTGCGCCCTGAGCGTGGAAGTATGCTCGGCGAGCAGGTCGTCGCGCAGCACCAGCGCAAAGCCGGGCAGCAGGCGACGCTTGAGGCGCTGCCACTGCTTCGCGCGCTCCTCTTCCTTGACATCGAAGCTGATCAGCTCGGGGCGGTGGCGCCGATGCGTGTCAAGCGAAGGCATGACGCTGCCGCCGGCGATCCGCATGCCCTGCACCTGCTCGAAAAGGCGCTGGGCGATCTCGCGACGGCGCTCGGGGCTGCCCAGCGCCTCGCCTTCGGACTCGACGCCGATCAGCAGGCTGACCTCAAGGTGCGTGCGCCCCTCCTCGACGATGGCGGCGGTATTGCCGCTTTTATCGACCGGGTTTCGGGTCAGGTGGAACGCCTTGATGAAGCCGCCTTCGATGACCTGAGGCTCGATGTGGTGACACACCACGCCGATCTCGTTGAACACCAGCTTGATATCGTCGGGCAGGTTGCGCTCCAGCACCTGCTGCACGCAGACGAAGGCGCTCATGGCGGGAAAGCCCCAGGTCATCGGGCTGGAAATGGCGTTGGCATTCTGGATGCGCAGCCGGGGCAACAACAGGAGATGATCGATCATGTGGGCTCTCCTGAATGGTTATCATCATCGTCGCGCAGAGCGTCCTGCATGGCGTCGAGCTGTCGACGGAAGTTTTCGAGCACCCGCTCGATCCTCACGACCCAATAGTCGTGCTCTGGATCCGCCAAGCCGATCTTCAAGCGCTTGGCCAGCGTATTCTTGAGCCAGCCGGCAAAGCGCTGGGAGATCTCTTCATGCCAGTCAGAACGCTGCCGCGCCGTGGCGAAGTCGGCATCCAGCTCACTGCGGCCGGGGTCGAGCCAGTAGCGCTCCGCGGTCACCAGTCGGCATTCGCTGTCTGACGACCACCCCGGGGCCAAGCGGTGAAGCTCGAAGGTAAACATCAAAAGCTCATCGGCCAGCATGGCAGTCAGGTCGTCATGCAGATCATGATGCTGATAGGTTTTTCGCGGCGCCCTGCCTGACTGAGCGCGGCGCTCATCCTCCTTCATGTTCTGCTTTACCCAGTTGACCAGATCGTTGACCAACTGGCGCACCGGCGCGCGGCGCCCGAAGCGTGGCAGCACCGACTCGGTACGAAGCGGTGGCGTGACATCGCGGGAGATCCAGTGCGGCGGCAAGGAGGCGAGCAGGTAATTCTGACCACCGCGCTCGCTGTTGAGCTGGGAAATATTCTGCGGCTTGGTGCCGCCGAGTTTCTGCACGGCGAGGTTGAGATAGTCGCTGTACTCACCGTCAAAAACGGCATCGTCACGACGCGCCTTGCGCCCCGCTTTGGCGTGCTCGCCAAAACGCGCGTCGCTGAGTCGGGCGTGGAACGGGTGAATCAGGGCGGTGGCATAAAGCGGCGCCAGCAGGTGGTAGTGGCTGTTGTCCGCCGGTTCATCGCCGGTGAGCCAATACACTTGCTTGCCGCGCGCGTGGGAGCCAGGCGTGCCTTTCGGCTCGACGATCTGCGCAAAGGCATGGACCCACGCCTGCGCCTGATCGCGATCCTTGCTCAGCGCCTCGATCAAGGCCTCGTCACCGTCGAGCGAAAGCTCCAGCAGCGAGCGCCCCTGCCACTGAAGCTTCAGGAACTTGTAGACATCGAGCGCGGCGGCGTTGCCGACCACATCGCCCTGAAAGTCAGCCGGCAGGCAGTGGCTGCCCACCAGGCCGGGTCGATCAAGCTGCCCCGGCTCGACGTAAAGGTTGGTGCCCTTGGCATCCGGGTGAACGCCCTTGAGCGAGTGGGTGACGACCTGAAGCTGACTGACCCGCCGCGCAGCATCGGCCAGCCACGTTGGCGGGTCGAACTGCTCCTGCAGCTTGAGGTAGGCGGGATCGTCTTCCGCCAGCTTTTCGGTTTTGGTGGCAAAGCGGTTGTGGATAAATTCATGAATCAGAGCCCTGAGTGATAGCGGCTGATGCGGTGGTTCGGTCATAGCGCTCCTCTTTATGTCCTGTTGTGTTACTTCCCATCATCTTCTTCTCACAAACCCCAACGCCGGATGAAAATGCCAGCCGTAGGGGGCGTGGTCGGTCTTGAGTCGGATGTGGCCGAAGCGGCGGGCACAGCGGGCCAAGCTCATCTCCATCGCGTCGGCTTGCTCGACCAGTGCGGCGATGTAGTCGGGTTCGTTCCAGGGCGTGATGCGCGGGTTGTCGAGCAGCGTCGGCGGTAGCCGATCGAGCTCGCGCTCCACCGCCACCAGCTGCTCGTCCCTGCCGTGGCCTTCCACGCGGTAGAACAGGTAATCCTCCTTGGCTTCATCCGGCATCAGCACGAACTCGCTCTCCGCTGCGTCATCTTTTCGAAACGGCGCATGCTGCTGGGCGACGGCGCCAAGCAAGAGCGTGGCCGGGCGGTAGAAAAGGTAAGCGCCCAGATCGCGTCTTTGTGGCTCGGCCCGGCGCCGGCGACGCCTCGGTTCGGCGGCCGGCTCGGCGCCTTCGACCATCAGCGACATCAGCCGGGCGTGTTCCAGG
>NZ_JAMZBD010000062.1:0-10077 GCF_024158685.1 Halomonas sp. 707D4
CCCTGCATCTCGAGGATGCCCCCGACGGCGGGCTTCGCGTGCGTGCAAGGCTTGCCCGCGAGCACCACGTCGAGCCGTCATAGCGGCGCACTATCACGGCTATTCCACAATGATTGAGCGTTCTTAAGGTTGCGGTAAGAATTCCGTGCAAATGTAAAGGTACTGACAAAGTACTCGGCAGACAGCGCTCTGCACATTCTGATCACGGAGGTAGTGCCATGAATCTGATGGTTCGCAAGCCCAAACCGCTCGTCCAGTTCGGTGAAACCCCGGTGCTGACCACCCCTTCGGCCAAAGAGCTTGGCCAGGAAAGCCCGGCGCTTTCGGTGCTGACCGATTTCACCCAGGTGGCACCGCAGTCGATCGCCGCAGACACGCCGATCAGCGATGCCCACCTCAAGATGCGCCACGGTGGCGTGCGGCTCTTGTTCGTCATCGACCGTGACGCCCACTGCATCGGCGTATTGACCTCCAAGGAAGTGATCGGCACCCGGCGCATCAACCTGGCCATGCAGCAGCGCCAGCTCGACCGCGAGGAGATCACCGCCGAAATGATCATGACGCCCTGGGAAAAACTCAGCGCCATGCCCATGGAGCACCTCGCCTCGCTGAGCATCCAGGATCTGATCCTCTCCATGGAGAGCTTCACCGAGCAGCACCTGCTGGTGACCGAGCATAACGCCGAGGGTGCGCTGAGCGTGCGCGGCCTCATCTCGGTGACCGATATCCAGAACGCCATCGGCAAGGGCGCGAGCAGCAAGGTGCCCAACACCGTGGTGCCCATGGCCAGCAGCTTCGCCGATATCTGCCAGGTCATCACCGGCCACGATTTGTAATACGACCGCTTTCCACGACCGCCCTCCTTGGAGGGCGGTTTTTTTTGATCTTCAACGGCCGAAAGGCGCCGATGGGCGCCTTTCGGTTGGCCATGACGGCCAAATGAGCCCGTGATCTAGAACAGCGAGGCGTTGATCAGAAGGTGTGCCCCGATACTGGCGATATAGCCGAGCAGGATCGCCGGCAGCCAGCGCAGGTGTACCGCGAAGGTATAGATGCCGCGGGCCTGGCCCATCAGTGCTACCCCCGCCGCCGAGCCCATGGAAAGCAGGCTTCCGCCGACGCCGGCGGTCAGGGTGATCAAGAGCCAGTTGCCTTCGGACATGTCTGGCGCCATCGCAAGCACGGCGAACATCACCGGGATGTTGTCGACCACCGCCGAGATCAGGCCCAGCACCACGTTGGCCCAGATCGGGTTCCAGCCGCCATAGAGGGTTTCCGAAAGAAGGGCGAGGTAGCCCATGAACCCCAGGCCCCCGACGCACAGCACCACCCCGTAGAAGAACAGCAGGGTGTCCCACTCCGAGCGGGCGATCCGGCTGAAGATATCGAAGGGTACGACGCTTCCGAGCTGCTCGAGCTTCTTCCAGTCACCGCGGCGGGAGTAGCGCTCGCGCTTGCGCTCGAGCGAGCGCGGCAGGCTCCGGCGCAGGTAGTAGCCGAAGAACTGCAGCAGGCCGAGTCCGAACATCATGCCCATCGCCGGCGGGAGGTGAAGGATCGAGTGGCACAGCACCGAGATCGCCACGGTCAAGAGGAACAGCACGATGATGCGCCGTGCGCCACGCTTGAGCCAGACGTTCTCGGTGAGGGCGGCGGGCTGACGATTGACGATGAAGAAGTTCATGATCACCGCCGGCACCATGAAGTTGATGATCGCCGGTACCAGCAGCACGAAAAAGCCCATGAAGGGCACCTGGCCACCCTGCCAGACCATCAGCGTGGTGATGTCGCCAAACGGGCTGAAAGCACCGCCGGCGTTGGAGGCGACCACCACGTTGACGCAGCAGAGACCGATGAACTTCTTGTCGCCCTCGGCGACCTTCAGCACCACCGCGCACATCAACATGGCGGTGGTCATGTTGTTGGCGATCGACGAGATGAAGAAAGCGAGAAAACCGGTGATCCAGAACAGGCTGCGGTAGCTGAACCCCTTGCGTACGAGCCAGGCGCGCAGTGCATCGAACACGCGCCGCTCCTCCATGGCGTTGATGTAGGTCATCGCCACCAGCAAGAAGAGCAGAAGTTCGGTGTACTCCAGAAGCGTTTCGCGAAACGCCGTCTCGGACTCCTCGGGCAGGCCCGCCTGCACGTAGACCCAGGCGATGATCGCCCAGATAAGCCCCGCCGCCACCAGCACCGGCTTGGACTTGCGCATGTGAATGATCTCTTCGCTCATCACCAGCGCGTAGGCGAGAATGAACAGCGCGACCGAGACGATGCCGGCAACGGAGGAGGTCAAGTCGAGCGAGCCGGGGGCAGCGAAGGCGAGCGAGGGAAAGGCAAGCAGCACGAATAAGATCAACAGCCACGCACCCCGGCGGTCGAGGCACCGGGTTGCGAGGACGTCTGATGGAGTCATGGTGGTGGGATCCTGGGCGTTAGGAGTAGGTGGGCAACGCTGCGATGATAAGCACCCTAACGAAATGGTGCAACGCAGCGCCTGCACATGCGGATGCGACGATTCGCCGCATCCACAAACTCCATTTTATACCGCCCGGGAAGCGCTACTCAACCGTTACGCTCTTTGCCAGGTTGCGCGGCTGATCGACGTCGGTGCCCTTGAGTACCGCCACGTGATAGCTCAAGAGCTGGAGCGGCAGCGTGTAGAGCAGCGGCGCCAGCGCCTCGTGCACGTAGGGCAGCGTCAGTACCTGGATGCCTTCCTGGCCCGTGATGTCGACGTTCTCGTCGGCGAACACGAACAGCTGGCCGCCACGGGCGCGTACCTCCTGCAGGTTCGACTTGAGTTTCTCGAGCAAGTCGTCGTTGGGCGCCACCGAGATCACCGGCATCTCGCTGTCCACCAGCGCAAGAGGGCCGTGCTTGAGTTCGCCGGCGGGGTAGGCCTCGGCATGGATGTAGGAGATCTCCTTGAGCTTGAGCGCGCCCTCCAGCGCCACCGGGTAGTGGGCGCCGCGCCCCAGAAACAGCGCATGCTGCTTCTCGGCGAAGGCCTGGGAGAGCGCCTCGATCTGACCATCGAGGGCCAGCACCTGGCGGCAAAGCCCGGGCAGCTTGCGCAGCACCTCGACGATGTCGCGATGGTCGTCATCGCCCCGGGCTTTCGCCACGGAAAGCGTCAAGAGCATCAGCGCGACGAGCTGGGTGGTGAACGCCTTGGTCGAGGCCACGCCGATCTCCGGGCCCGCTCGGGTCATCAGCGCCACGTCGGATTCGCGCACCAGCGAGCTTCCCGGCACGTTGCAGATCGCAAGCGAGCCGATGTAGCCCAGCGTCTTGGCAAAACGCAGCGCAGCGAGGGTATCGGCGGTCTCGCCGGACTGGGAAAGGGCAACGAACAGCGTGCCCTCGGGCACCACCGGATAGCGGTAGCGGTACTCCGAGGCGACTTCCACCTGTACCGGGATACCGGCGTAGCGCTCGAGCCAGTAACGCGCCACCAGCCCCGCGTGAAAGCTGGTACCGCAGGCGATGACATGGATCTGCCGGGCGCGCTGGAAAAGCGCCTGGGCATCGGGGCCGAAGCTTTCGACCAGCACGCTGCCGGCACTCAGTCGGCCCTCCAGCACCGCCTCGATCACCTCGGGCTGCTCGAAGATCTCCTTGAGCATGTAATGGCGATACTCGCCTTTGCTCGCCGCGCCATCGCCGTGCTCGAAGGTGTGCACCGTGCGCTCGACCGGCTGTCCGGCGCGGTCGACCACGCTGATCGCGCCCTTCTCGCGAAGTACTACCAGGTCACCCTCTTCGAGGTAGATGAAGCGGTCGGTCACCGGCAAAAGCGCCATCGGGTCGGAGGCGAGAAACGCCTCGTCGATGCCCACGCCCACGACCAGCGGGCTCCCCTGACGGGCGCCGACCACCACGCCGGGCTCCGAAGCGCTCATCACGCCCAGCGCATAGGCGCCGCCCAGCTGGGTGACGATGGTGCGCGTCGCCTCGAACAGGTCCTCGCCCTTCGAAAGTCGCTCGTCGAGCAAGTGAGCGATCACTTCGGTATCGGTCTGCGAGTGGAAGGTCACACCGTCACTTTCCAGACGCTGCTTGATCGGCTCGTAGTTCTCGATGATGCCGTTGTGCACCACCGCCACCCGCTCGGCGCCGTGGTGCGGGTGGGCGTTGGCCTCGGTGGGCTTGCCGTGGGTCGCCCAGCGGGTGTGGGCGATACCGGTAATGCCCGGCAGCGGCGCAGCGGCGAGCTTGTCGGCAAGCGCGCCCACCTTGCCCACTGCCCGGTGACGCGAGAGTACAGACCCGTCCTGCACCGTCATGCCGGCGGAGTCGTAGCCGCGATACTCCAGGCGCTTTAGGCCTTCGAGCAGGATCTCTTGTACGTTGCGCTGTGCAACCGCCGCGACGATGCCACACATGGGTTCTCTCCTGAGCTTTCAAGACGGGGTGGTTAAGACGTTTTCTTGCTCGGGCGCGGCCACGCAGCCTTCTGGCGCTGCAGACTACGGGTGAACGACAGCGCCTGGTCGTCGACGTTACGGGTGATGGTGGACCCCGCGCCGATGGTGGCGCCGGCGCCGATCGTGACCGGCGCCACCAGGGCGCTGTTGGAGCCGATGAACGCCGCATCGCCGATCACGGTGCGGTGCTTGTTGGCGCCGTCGTAGTTGCAGGTGATGGTGCCCGCGCCGACGTTCACGTCGCGCCCCAGGGTGGCATCGCCCACGTAGCTCAAGTGGTTGATCTTGCTGCCCTCGCCCACCTCGGCGTTCTTGGTCTCGACGAAGTTGCCCACCTTGGCGCCGGCGGCTAGACGCGTGCCGGGTCGCAGCCGGGCAAAGGGCCCGATCCGGTTGTCCCCGGCACTTACGGTATCCTCGATCACGCTATGGCTGTCAATCACACTTCCGGCGCCCAGCGTGCTGTTTTTGATCACGCTGTAGGGGCCGACATGGACGCCCTTTTCTAATACCACCGTGCCTTCGAACACGCAGCCGACATCAATGAACACGTCCTCGCCGCAGGTGAGCGTGCCGCGTATGTCACACCGCGACGGGTCCGCCAGTGCCACGCCCTGGGCCATCAACGCCTCAGCCAGGCGCGCCTGGTAGGCCCGCTCGAGGCGCGCCATCTGGATGCGGTCGTTGATGCCTTCGACCTCCAGCGCACTCTTGGGCTGAGCGGTGCACACCCGCGTGCCCTCCTCGTGGGCCAGAGCGATCACGTCGGTCAGGTAGTACTCGCCCTGGGCGTTGTCGTCGGAGAGCGTGGGCAGCCAGCGCGCAAGCTGGGCGCTGGTCATCGCCATGATGCCGGTGTTGCACTCGGTGATGGCGAGTTCGTCCTCGCTTGCATCCTTCTGCTCGACGATGGCGATCGCCTGCCCCTGGGCGTCGCGCTTGATGCGCCCGTAGCCGGTCGGGTCGGGCAGCGTCACGGTCAGAAGCCCCATCCGCGTGTCGTCCACCTGGTCGAGCAGCGCGGAGAGCGTATCGGCCTCGATCATCGGCACGTCGCCGTAGAGCACCAGCACCTTGCCGTTGCCCCATAGGCCCTGCGCCTGGGCGACGGCGTGGCCGGTGCCCTTCTGCTGTGCCTGAACGGCGAAGGTGACATTGCGATCCGCGAGCGCTTCACGCAGCGCCTCTGCGCCGTGGCCGATCACCACGTGGGTGCGCGTCGGGGCAAGCTCGGCGGCGGCGTCGAGCACGTGCTCCACCAAGGGCTTTCCCGCCAGAGTATGCAGCACCTTGGGCGTCTGCGAGCGCATCCGCGAGCCCTTGCCGGCGGCCAGGACGACGATATCGAGTTCCTGCATGTCATTCACCTGTAGAAGAGAGAGCGGGAGTCCAGGCATCGATGCCGAGCTCGTCGAGCAGCGCCTCGCCGAAGTCGTCGACGAAGGCGGGGCTCGCCAGACTCTGCCAGTGGCCCTCGTCGTCGTTGACCAGCATCAGCACGTTCAGGTCGTTATCGACGGCCAGCTGCATGCCCTGCTCCTCGCCGACCACCAGAAGCGCCGTGGCCCAGGCGTCCGCCCAGGCGTTGGAGGGGTGGAACACCGATACCGAGGCGAGGTTGTGGGTGACCGGGCGCCCGGTGCGCGGGTCGATGGTGTGCGAGTAGCGCTGCCCGTCGACCTCGAAATAGTTGCGGTAGTCACCGGAGGTGGCCACCGACTGCGACTCCAGCGGAATGATGTGCTGCGCCTCGGGGCGGCCGTTTCGGGGCACCTCGATACCGATGCGCCAGGGTTCCTGCTCGGCCTCGTCACGATGCCCGCGCGAGATCAGGTCGCCGCCGAGGTTGACGAGATAATCCTCGATGCCCTGCTGATCAAGGTACGCCGCCACCCGATCGGTCGCGTGCCCCTTGGCGACGCCGGAAAGATCGACGAAGACGTCGCGCTCGCGCCGGGCCTGCATCGACTGGGTATCCACCTCGACGGCATCGAAGCCGACCTGCGCCAGGCGCTGCTCGAGCGCCTCCGGGGAGGGTACCTCTTCCGGGCGCGCACCGGGACCGAAGCTCCACAGGTTGACCAGCTCGCCGATGGTGATGTCGAAGGCGCCGTGGCTCGCCTCGGCCACCGACTGGCTGATCGCCATCACCTCGATCAGCTCGTTGGAGAGCGGCTGCCACTCATCGAGCGGTGCCTGGTTGAAGGCGATCAGCTCCGAGTCGTCGCGGTAGGTCGACATCGCCTGATCGACACTCTCGAGCTCGGCGAGGATGCCCTCTTCAAGCGCCTGCGCCTCGCTCTGGGTCAGGGCATCGACGATGGTCACCTGGTAGAAAGTGCCGAAGATGCCGCCCTCGAAGCGAACCGGGGACTCGAGCGGCCGATCGCTCTCCGAACAGCCCGCAAGCCATAGAGCGCCCGTCAGCCAGACGACTCGGCGCCACCGCGGCGAAGTGTTTCTCATGACATGTTCCCTTGAAATGACGCCCAGGCATTAGAAATGGAAAAACCACAAAAGCCAAGCGCCGAACAGTACGCGGTAGATGACGAACGGCTGCATGCCGAGCTTCTTGATCAGCGCGAGAAAGAAATGGATGCAGACGTAGGCGCTCAAGCCCGACAGCAGCGTGGCGACCAGCGTCGCTTGCAGATCGATGGTGACTTCGCTGCTGGCCAGTTGGAAGGCTTTGAGCCCGCCGGCGAGTATGATGACAGGAATGGAGAGCAGAAACGAGAAACGCGAGGCGCCTTCTCGGCTCATGCCAGTCAGAAGTGCGGCAGTAATGGTGATTCCCGAGCGCGAGGTGCCGGGAATCAGAGCCAGCGCCTGAGCGGCGCCAATGATCAATACGTCCTTCAGCGTCAACTGGTATTCACTGCGCGTACCGCGCGTATTCCAGTCAGCGTAGCCGAGGGCCAGCCCGAACAGGATCAGGCTCAGCGCGATCACCAGCGTCGAGCGCATGTAACCTTCGATGACATCCTCAAGCGCGAAACCGACGATGCACACCGGCAGCGTGGCCATGGTCACCCAAAGGGCCAACCGGGCATCGTCGTTCATACCATTGCCCGCAAGGGCCGTCATGCTACTGGTCGCCATCTGCCAGAGCTCACGCCTGAAATACACGACGACCGCGCTCAAGCTGCCCAGGTGCAGTGCAACATCGAAGGCCAGCCCCTGGTCCTGCCATTCGGTGAGGACCGGGACCAGTATGAGATGGGCCGAACTCGAAATAGGTAAAAACTCGGTGAGACCTTGCACGACTGCCAATACCACCACTTGAAGCCAATCCATCGATTGTCCTATTCATTTGCGTTGTTTGATCGTGTTTTCTCTTCCAAGCGGGGCAAAGAATACACACCTGCTCATTTCTTGTCCGCCTCGGCAGCGAACGAGCAACGGGGGCTATGGATTACGCCGCCATACGCTACAATGGAGCTTCATCGAACGTGAGCCCCGGCAAGGACCCCATGTCTCAGACCGTAGAATCGTCAGTGGTTCAACACCACGCGCTCGATCACCGCGAAGCCAAGCGGGTGACCTACATCGGTGCCTGGCTCGACGCCGTGTTGAGCATCGTCAAGGTGGCGGTCGGTTTTCTGGTCGGCTCGGCGGCGCTGATCGCCGACGGCATCCACTCGCTGTCGGACCTGGTCACCGACGGCTTCGTGCTGGCCGCCATCCACTACGGTCGCCAGGAGCCGGACGAGGACCACCACTACGGTCACGGTCGAATAGAGACGCTCACCACCCTGCTGCTCGGCAGTATCCTGATCTTCGTTGCCGGGGGGATCGCCTGGTCGAGCCTCGATCGGCTGGTGAGCGGCCAGGGTGTCAGCGCCCCGGGGTTCGTCGCGATCGGCATCACGGTGGTGGCGCTTGCCAGCAAGGAGTGGATATTTCGCTACACCATGCGCGTGGCCAAGCGCGTCAAGTCGAAGCTTCTGGAAGCCAATGCCTGGCACTCGCGCAGCGACGCGCTCTCCACTGCCGTGGTACTGGTGGCGCTTCTGGGCGCCCAGTTCGGCGTCGGCTGGCTGGATGCGGTCGCGGCGGTGGTGGTGGGACTGCTGGTCGGCAAGGTGGGGTGGGATCTGCTGTGGCAATCCGCCCGCGAGCTCGTCGATACCGCGCTTCCCGAGGACGTGCAGCAGCAGATGCACGACGTGGCCTGCAGCGTGTCCGGGGTGGACAGCGTGCACGACCTGCGCACTCGCCAGTCCGCCGGCTGGGTGATGGTCGACCTGCACATCGTGGTGGGGCCGACGATCACCGTCTCGGAAGCCCACGAGATCGGCAACGAAGTCAGCCGCCGGCTGCGCCAGGCGTTTCCGCTGCTCACCGACGTGATCTTCCATATCGACCCGGAAGACGATGCCGGCGAAGGCGACCCCAGCAAGCTCCCGGGTCTTCCCCTGCGTCCGGAGGTCGAGGCCGCCCTGGATGCGCGCTGGTACGCCCATCCGGTGTGGCGCACACTCAACGAACTGCAGCTTCACTACCTGGACAACAAGGTATCGGTCTCGCTGATCATCAGTGACGCCGTCCACCAGCCGCCCCAGTGCCTGGCCAGCCAGTTGAAGGCCATGGCCGGCGATATCGAGTGGCTCGGTCACGTCGAAATTCTCTACATCACCCGGGCGGCGAGCAGCGCGCTGCGCTGAACGATCGTCGCCGGTGGCGGTCTCACGCCACCGTGCGCATCGACGATGGCGGTGCGCGATGCCGGCGGCTCGAACGAGCCGCCTCCTGCCCGCTACCTGCTGCCCCGGACGACATGGACGCCCTCAATCTCGCTCTTTTCGAACTGCTCAATTCTCCCTCTAACGCTCCCGACTGGCTCGTGACGATCGCCACGCTCTGCGCCTCGGACATCATCCTGGTGGTGCCGGCGCTGCTGGTGCTGGGCTGGCTGCTCGGTGACGACGCCTCCAGACGGCCGCTGTTCGAGGCCTTCGTCGCCACGCTTCTGGCCTTGGGCGTCAGCGGGGCGATCGGAGCGCTGTGGCCGATGCCGCGCCCCTTCATGGTGCCGGTCGGCGAATACCTGCTCGAGCACGCGGCCACGCCCGCCTTTCCGAGCAACCATCTGACGATCATGCTGACCATGGCCTTCAGCCTGACGCTGCACGATCGCACCCGACGGCTCGGCCATGCGCTGCTGGTGGCCGCCGTGCCGGTCGCCTGGGCGAGGGTCTATCTGGGCGTTCACTTCCCGCGGGACATGATCGGGGCCTTGATGCTCGCCCCGACAATGGCGGCGCTGACCGGGCTCGGTCGCGCCTGGCTGGTGACCCCGCCCTACGAGCGGGTCGTGCTGCGCTGTCATCGCACGCTGTTCGCCCCGCTCATCGCGCGCGGCTGGGTACGGCGCTAGGCGCCGTACCCGCGCTCACAGGTGGGCGAGGATGGTGGTGGCAATGGTGAAGTAGATCAGCACGCCCGTGGCATCGATCAGCGTGGTGACCAGCGGAGCCGAAGCGGTCGCCGGGTCGACCTTGAAGCGCTCGAGCACGAAGGGCAGGCACATGCCCATCAGGCTTCCGAACAGCACGATGGTCACCATGCTCAGCGCCACGATCATGGCGACCGCCTCGCCGCCGCGCATGATGCCAATCGGCGCCACGGCGACCGCCATGGT
>NZ_JAMZBD010000063.1:0-10050 GCF_024158685.1 Halomonas sp. 707D4
AGAAAGCCGTTCAGAAACAGCTTCGAGACCGACTGCTGGGCGATCACCGCGTAGATGATCATCGGCACCGACGGCGGGATGACCACGCCGATGGTGCCGCTCGCGGCGATCAGGCTCGCCGCCGAGGCGGGATCGTAGCCCTTGCGCTTGAGCTCCGGCACGAGGCTCGAACCCACCGCGGCGGTGGTCGCCGCCCCCGAGCCCGAGATCGCGGCGAAGAACATCCCCGCCATGACGGAGACGATCGAAAGCCCGCCGCGCAGAAAGCCCACCAGCGAATCGGCAAAGCTCACCAGCCGCTCGCTGACCCGACCCTGAGCCATCAGGTCGCCGGCCAGGATGAACATCGGGATCGCCACCAGCGCAAAGGAGTTGATGCCCTGGAACATCTGCTGGGTCACCACCATCAGCGGCACGCCGCCCTGATGGAGCGCGTAGAGCGAGCTTGCGCCGATGGCGAAGGCGATCGGCACGCCGAGCAGCATGAGCAGAAAGAACAGCCCGAAGAGAAGAAGCGTCATGGCGTCTGCTCCCCCATCGGCTTGCGCGGCTCGCCTTCCAGCACGGTCTCGAGAAGATCGACGAAGGCGTACCAGGCCATGATCGCCGCGCTGATCGGCATCACCGCGTAGACGTAGGACATCGGCACGCGCAGCGACGCGGATTTCTGGAAGCTCTGCACCTGCATGTAGCGGTAGCCGATCACGATCAGCGTGATCAGAAAGGCGATCACCGCCAGCACGGCGAGTGCGCGGGCAAGGCGGCGAACGCGTACCGGCAGGGCATCGACGGCGAAGGTGACGGCGATGTGGTGGCCACGCTGGAACGCCAGCGTGCCGGCCAGGAAGGTGATCCAGATCAGCAGGAAGCGGGCAAGCTCCTCGGTCCAGCCTGCGGCGGTGAAGAACACTCTTGATACGATCTGCAGCGTGATCACCGCGATCAGCGCGGCCATGCCGAGAAACACCACGGGCTTGAGCACGGCGTCCAGGCCGCGCTCGACGGCGCGCAGCAGGGAGACGACAGGGTCGAGAGACGAGTTCATCGACATGACGGCCTACTCGAGCGCCTGCTGGATACGCGGCAGGTAGTCGCCGAACTGATCGCCGTAGCGCTCGTACACCGGCGCGACGGCAGCGCGGAAGGCCTCGAGGTCCGGCGCATCGACGATCTGCATGCCGGCATCGGCCAGCGCCTGGAGCTGCTCGGCTTCGGTGGCGGCGTTCTGTTCGCGGGCGTAGGCGGAGGCCTCGGCGGCGGCCTCCTGCACCAGCGCCTGAACCTCCTCGGGCAGCGCGTTCCACTTGGGCAGGCTCATCACGAACAGCGCCGGCGCGTAGATGTGGCGCGTCATGGTCAGGTAGTCCTGGGTCTCGGCCAGATCGAAGGCGTAGATGGCGTTGATCGGGTTCTCCTGGCCGTCGATGGTGCCTTGCTGGAGCGCCGTCAGCGCCTCCGTCCACGCCATCGGCACGGCGTTGGCGCCCAGGGTGCGGAAGGTATCCACGTAGACCTCGTTCTCGATCACGCGCAGGCGCAGCCCGTCGAGATCCGCCGGCTCGCTGATCGGGTTGCGGCTGTTGGTGATGTTGCGAAAGCCGCGCTCGGCGAAGGCCAGACCCTTGAGGTTGACCCCTTCGAGCTTGTCGAGGATCTCCTGGCCGATCTCGCCGTCGAGCACCTGGTACGCGGACTCGGCATCGGGGAACAGGAAGGGCAGCTCGAACACCGAGAATTCGTCGACGAAGTTGGCCACCGGCCCGTTGGTGATCACGCCCATGTCGACGGTGCCGATCTGCATGCCCTCGAGCAGGGTGCGCTCGTCACCCAGGCTGGCGTTGGGGAAGATCTCGACGCTCACCGCGTCGTCGCTGCGCTCGGCGAGAATCTCCTGAAAGCGCGTGGCGGCGATGTGGTAGGTGTCGTCGCTGTTGACCACGTGGGCCAGGCGCAGCGAGGTCTGGGGCACGTCGGCGCTGGCGGCGGTGCCAAGGCCGAGAAGGCCGACGGTGGCGAAAGCGAGGGCAATGTGTCTGGCGCGAGAGCGGGGCTCGAGCAGCGAGAGGCGAGAATTCACGTGATCTCCTTGGGTGTGCAGGCGTTGTCAGAGTGGTGCTGTTTTATAAGAGTGGCTGCATTATATAGATATCGGCGCGTGAGCTTCACTCTATCGGTGTTATCCACCGATGCCTCGTAGGCCAAGGCATTGTTCGCCGAAAGAATGATGGCGCTTGAGCGCGACCGGCGTAGGCGGTAGCCTGCATGGCCGCCCTGCGCCGCGTTCGGGGTGGCGCCGGCAGTGGCATCACTTTATATTCGAAATGACTAAATTAAAAACAGGCGGGCCACCGCGCAGGGCCCGTTCGACAGGTAGAGATCATGAACACGTTGATGGACGAGCTTGAAAACATCGTCGGCAAGAACGGCGTTCTGCTGGGTGACGACGTCGCCCAGAGAAGCGTCGACTGGTTCACCAAGGCCCCCTGCGAGGCCATGGCGATCATTCGCCCGCAAAGCACCGAGCAGCTCAGCCAGGTGATGGCCGCCTGCCACGCCGCGCGCCAGCCGGTGGTGACCCACGGCGGCCTGACCGGCGTGGTGCACGGCGCGGTCGCCAGCCCCAACGAGCTCGTGGTCTCGCTGGAGCTGATGAACCGCATCGAGGAGGTCGACGCGACGGGCTCGACCATGCAGGTCCAGGCAGGCGTGACCCTGCAGCGCGTCCAGGAAGCCGCCGACGAGATCGACCTGCAGTTCCCGCTCGATCTCGGCGCACGCGGCTCCTGCACCATCGGCGGCAACATCGCCACCAACGCCGGCGGCATCCGCGTGATTCGCTACGGCATGATGCGCCAGCAGGTGCTGGGGCTCGAGGCGGTCCTGAGTGACGGCACCGTGGTCAGCTCGATGAACACCATGCTCAAGAACAACGCAGGCTTCGATCTCAAGCAGCTCTTCATCGGCAGCGAAGGCACGCTCGGCATCGTCACCCGCGCGGTGCTGCGCCTGGCGCCCAAGATGCCCAGCGAGCAGACCGCGCTGGTCGCGGTGCCCTCCTTCGATGCCCTGACGAAGCTCTTGCAGCTCGCCTCCAGGGAGCTCGCCAACAGCTTGAGCGCCTTCGAGGCGCTGTGGAACAATCACTACGCGCTGATGACCAGTGCCGCCACCAAGCACGCCGAGATACTCGCCGGCGACTCGCCCTTTTACGCCATCATCGAGACCCTGGGCGCCAACGAGGCGCAGGACGCCGAGGCCTTCGCCGCGATGCTCGAGAAGGCGCTGGAAGAGGAGCTGATCACCGACGCGGTACTGGCGAACTCCAGCACCCAGCGCCAGGGGATCTGGGACATTCGCGAGGATATCGAGACGCTGGTCCACGAGCTGAACCCGATGTTCTCCTTCGACATCAGCCTGCCGATCGTCCACATGGACGAATACGTCACCACCCTCGAAGAGAAGCTCAAGGCGAAGTGGCCGGAGACCGGCCAGATGGTGGTGTTCGGCCACCTGGGCGACGGCAACCTGCACATCATGATCACCGTGCGCGACCCGAGCCCGCACAGCCGCCACGAGGTCGAGGAGCAGGTGTACGGCACGCTGTCGCAATATCGCGGCTCGATCTCCGCCGAGCACGGCGTGGGCCTCGAGAAGCGCGACTACCTGAGCCTGTCGCGCAGCCCGGAAGAGATCGCGCTGATGAAGCGCATGAAGCTGGCGCTGGACCCCAAGGGGCTCTTGAACCCGGGCAAGGTGCTGGCCTAGGCCGCTTCGTCCTGCCATGAAAAAGGCCACCTCCGGGTGGCCTTTTGCGTGAGGTAGAGCGCGTTACTGACCGATCGCCTCGCGAATGCGCGGCAGGTAGTCGCCGAAGCGCTCGCCGTACTGCTCGTAGATCGGCTCGACGGCGGCCTGGAAGGCCTCGAGGTCCGGCGATGCGTTGATCTGCATGCCCGACTCCTCCAAGGAGGCGAGCTGCTCGGCTTCCATGTCGGCGTTGAGCGCTCGCTCGTATTCGGCGGCTTCCTGGGCGGCCTCTTCCAGTACCGTTTGCGCCGCTTCCGGCAGCTGGCTCCAGGCGGGCAGGCCCATCACGAAGAGCGCCGGCGCGTAGGTGTGGCGCGACAGCGTCATGTAGTTCTGCGTCTCCTCCAGGTTGAAGGAGTAGACCACGTTCACCGGGTTCTCCTGACCGTCGATGGTGCCCTGCTGCATGGCGGTCAGCGCCTCGGTCCAGGCCATCGGCACCGCGTTGGCGCCCAGCGCCCGGAAGGTATCGGTGTAGACCGGGTTCTCCATCACGCGAATGCGCAAGCCCTGCATGTCCTCGGGCGTGTTCACCGCGCGTTCGCTGTTGGTCAGGTTGCGAAAGCCGCGCTCGGCGTAGGCGAGGCCCTTCAGGTTCACGTCAGCGAGCTTGTCCAGAAGCTCCTGACCGATCTCGCCGTCGAGCACGCGGTAGGCGGCCTCGGGGGAGGGGAAGAGAAACGGCAGCTCGAACACCGCCATCTCCTCGACGAAGTTGGCCACCGGGCCGTTGGTGATCACGCCCATGTCGACGGTGCCGATCTGCATGCCCTCGAGCAGCGTGCGCTCGTCACCCAGGCTCGCGTTGGGGTAGATCTCGATCGCGACCTTGCCGCCCGTGCGCTCCTCCACCAGCTCCTCGAACTTGGTGGCGGCCATGTGGAAACCGTCCTGCTCGTTGACCACGTGGGCCAGGCGTAGCGTGATCGGGTCCATGTCGTCGAAATCGTTGGCGTTGGCGGTGCTCGCCGCCAGTGAAACCGCCAGGGTCAGCGTGCTCAGCGTAAAGATTTTCATTTTTATGAGGTTCCGAAAACAGAAATGCGACAGTGCCCGTCGAGCATGCCCCAGCCCGGGGAAGCCGGTCAATCGCTCGCGTTGCGGCGCGCACGCGGCTGGACAGCGACCGCCCGCACAGGTAGGATACGCACCCTATGCGCCCGTAGCTCAGTTGGATAGAGTATCGGCCTCCGAAGCCGAGGGTCGCAGGTTCAAATCCTGCCGGGCGCGCCAGAACATCAAAAAGCCCGCGACCTTGTCGCGGGCTTTTTCGTCTGCGCCTTTTTCACTTTTTACTCCACCCGACTGATCGGCGCCCGATCCGGGTCCACGTACCAGACGAGCCCCAGCCGCGAGTTGCGCTCGAGCTCGGCGATCACCTGGGCGCCGAGCAGCAATATGATGGCGCCGATCTCGAGGCTGAGCAGCACGATGATCAGCGCGGCGAGGGAGCCGTAGATGGCGTTGACGAAGGAAAGATGGGTGAAGTAGTAGACCAGCAGCAGGCGCACGGCTTCCCACAGGAGCGCGGCGACGAAGCCGCCGACGATGGCCCGGTGCAGGGCGATCCGGACCACCGGCAGCACCTTGTAGATGGCGCTGAACAGCAGGAACACGCCGAGAAAGCTCGCCAGGTTGAGCACCGAGCCTGAAAGGCCCGCCAGCGGCAGCTCCTGGGCGAAGAGCGCCAGCGCCAGGGCGTTGAGCGAGCTTGCCAGGGTGACCACGAGCGTGAGGGCGGTGAGCCCGGCGCCCAGTACCAGCATGAAGGCGTAGGGCAGCAGCATCGAGATCCACAGCCGCCGCTTCGGCGTCTCGGAAGTGTGGAAGATCAGCGCCAGCGCGTCCTCGAGCATGCGAAAGGCGAAGGAGCTCAGCAACAGCAGAATCGGAAAGCTGAGAATGCCGATCACGTCGCGGGAGTCGAGGAGTCCCCGCACTGCGTCCATCACCACCTCGGCATGCGCCGGGGCGAGGTGGCGCGCCTGGACCGCCAGCACCTCGAGCAGGTGCTGCTCGTCGACCACGCGGGTCAGCATCACCGCCAGCAGGGCGAACAGTGGTACCACGGAGAGCAGGATGTTGTAGCCCACCCCGCCCGCCAGCAGGATGCCGCGGTTGTGCAGAAAGTGATTGATCACTCGCCAGGCAAAGGCGGCCAGCCGGGGCAGCAGTAGCAAAAGGGCGCTGAACAGGGTGCGATTGCGAGCCATGGGTGCCACGTTCCTTGTGCGCCTGGGTGAGGGTCTCGAGCCGCACGGCGGGCTTCTCGAGCATCGATCACCACAGCTTACCTTTTTTCACCACCGAAGGCGCCGTTCGGCGCAATGCGCGCGGCCTTGCCGGGCCGCATCAGTCAGGCGTTGTGCCCTCGAGCAGCCGGGTGAAGTGCGCCGGCGACATCGGGCGCGCCAGATAGAACCCCTGCGCCTGGTCGCAGGTCAGCTCGATCAGCCGGTCGAGCTGTTCGGCGGTCTCGATCCCTTCCGCCGTGACCGTCAGGGAGAGCGCGTGGCCCATGCTGATGATGGCATCCACGATGGCCTGGCTGCTTTGCGACTGCTCCATCCCCAGGATGAAACTGCGATCGATCTTGAGCCCGTCGAAAGGGTAGCGGCGCAGGTAGCCAAGCGACGAGTAGCCGGTGCCGAAATCGTCCATCGACAGGCGCACGCCCAGGGCCTTGAGCCGGTGCATCATTCTCAGCGCCGAGACCGCATCCTCGAGCATGACGTTCTCGGTGATCTCGAGTTCCAGCCGGTGCGCCGCTAGCCCGGTCTCCTCAAGGGCGTTCTGGACACGCTCGACCAGGTCGGCGCGCTGGAACTCCACGGCGGACAGGTTCACCGAGACGATCAGCGCGTCGCCCCAGGCAAGGGCGTGGCGGCACGCCGCGCGCAGCACCCAGTCGCTGAGCTCGAAGATGAGGCCGGTCTCCTCGGCCAGCACGATGAAGCTGGCCGGGCTCAGCAGGCCGCGGCTCGGATGCGCCCAGCGCACCAGCGCCTCGGCACCCAGCACTTTCCTGGACCGGGCATCGAAGCGGGGCTGGAAGAAGACGCGAAACTCGTCCAGGTGTAGCGCCTGGCGCAGGTCCATCTCGAGCTGGCGCCGGGTCATGATGCGCTCGTTCATGGTCGGTTCGTAGAGGCTGAACCGGTTGCGTCCGCCGGCCTTGGCTTCATGCAGCGCGATATCCGCGTAGCGCAGCAGCTCCTCGGCGACCCGGCCATGCTCGGGAGCGGCGGCGATGCCGATGCTGGTACCGACGTTGACGTCGATGTCACCGACGCGAATCGGGCGGTTGATCTGCTCGATCAGACGTTGGCAGAAGCGCTCGGCGCTCTTCACGCTGCGACAGCCGGTGGTCACGATGACGAACTCGTCGCCGCCCGGTCGGGCGATGAAGTCGCTCTCGCGGGTACAGCGGCTGATGGCGTTGGCCACCTCCTTGAGGACGATGTCGCCGGCCAGATGGCCGAAGGTATCGTTGATCGGCTTGAAACGGTCGAGATCGAGGGCGAGCAGAAAGAGCGGCTGTTCGGCGCTGACGTACTCGTCCAGGCGATGGCCGAGGTAATGGTGGAGGTGGTGGCGGTTCGCAAGCCCGGTCAGGGCGTCGTGATGGCTGATGTGCTCGATGTGCGCCCGGGCCTCGATCTCCGGGGTGATGTCGCACACGGTGCCCTGGTAGCCTTGCAGGCGGCCTCCCTCGCGCACTTCGCAGGCGAAGAGCTGGCAATGGCGCAGATGCCCGTGGTGGTCGCGCATGCGGCAGTCGACCGGCTTGCGTCCCGGGACGTCGTCATCGCTTGCCGTGGCCGTGAGCCTGGCGGCGTCGTGATCGAGAAGCTCGCTCAAGGGACGTCCGATCCAGTCGCTGCGCGAAAGGCCCGTCAGGGTGGTGAATCGCTCCGAGAGAAAGGTCAGCGTTTGTCGCGCATCGGTTTCCCAGATCCAGTCCGAGGTGGCCTCCGAGATGTTCTTGAACCGCTGCTCGCTGATGCGCAGCGCCTGCTGCGCCCGCTCGGTGGTCTCGCCGGCACGCTGGACGCGACGACGCAGGATCAGGACCAGGACGGCGACCAGCGCCCCCAGCACTGCCAGCACCGGCAGGAACTTGATCAAGATCGCGCGCCCCAGCGCTTCGCTTTGCCACTGCAAGGTGATGCCGTCGCCAATGCTCTTGCTGAGCGTCAGCGCCGGCGAGGCGACGTCGAGCGCGACCCCGGGCCGGGCGGTCAATCCCGGCAGGTTGAAGTCCGTGGCGATGCGTGCAAGCTCGGCCGGGGTCAACACGTCGACGAACAGCAGATAGGAGAGCTGGTCGAACTGCTGGTCCGTGCTCTGCTCGCGGATGACGGCGGCGTAGGTGATGGCGGCGGCGCCGTCGACGGAAAAGTAGCCGGAAGCGATGTCATCCTTCACGGAGGCCTCGCGGGCGCGGGCGAGCAGGGTGGGAATATCGCCCTGCAGCCAGTCGCTCGCCCTCACGTCGTCCAGGGCGCCCTCGATCAGGGTGTAGCGGGTCGCGCCGTTGGGACCCAGGACGAAGACGCCCTCCAGGCCATAGGTCGCGTACAGGGAGGGGCCGAGGTTGTCGCGCTCGAAGGCCCAGTCGTGATCGATGACGCCGAGCGTGGCGCGATAGGCTTCGAGCCAGAACGCGTAGTCCGTCAGCGCCGTGCCGGTCTTGTCCTCCCGGCTCTGAAGTGCCTGGGCCGCGTAAGCCTCGCTCTGGCGTACCTGGTGCGCGTCCATCGTCAGGCTCAAGTGAACCAGCGTGCCTCCCGCCACCAGAAACAAGGCGCAGATGACCGCAATGAAGATGCGCGATGCTCCGCGAGCCGTCATGGCGTATTGAAGGACGTCACCGGAGGTCGTCGAGGTGGGTTCGGCCATAGAGCAGTGACTAACCTGGCAAAGGGAGGGGCTCATCGCGCCATATCGACCGGTGACGCGCGTTCTTGAATTCAGGATAGGCCTTGAAGCCAGGATAGGCGAAGCTTGCCGTCGGCGTCGCACAAGCAAGCGCCACGCCCAAGGTGAACGCAACATGAACGCCGCCATCACGCTGGCGAAAGGTAGCGCCGGATAGAGTGATCCTCGATGGAGGGAGTCGCCGGCAACGCCGCGCTCCACCTGCGGAGTCACTCATTGAAAAGGATGATCACCATGAAAAAGACATCGATCGCATTTGCTATCACCGCCGCCGCCGCACTGGGTCTCAGCCAGGGTGCCATGGCCGACCGCAACGACTACCAGGAAGCGCTCGACCAGGCGGCCTTCGCCAACCTGATCGAGCAGTCCGCGAGCGCAGGCGTGGCCTCGTTCCGTGAGCTTCAGGTCGATGAAGAGCGCGGCACGCTGGAGTTCGAGGTCGAAGGGTGGGACGCCGAGGGCCAGCAGATCGAGATGACGCTGAACGGCGAGAGCGGCGAAGTGCTTCGCCAGTCGGCTCACGCCACTCAGGTCGCGCCTTGGGGACTCGACGCCGAGCAGCTCGCGAGCCTTCTGGACCGCGCAAGCCAGGACGGCTTCGACCGCTTCGAGGATATCGACCTCGACGAGGATGGTTCGGTCGAGGTCAGTGGCTTCGACGCCGACCAGCGCGAGATGGAGCGCAGCTACGGCATCGACGAGTTCAACGGCGGCCAGTAACTCCGCCAGGTTCCCTCATTCGGTGCCCCGCGATCCGCTCGCGGGGCGCTGCCGTTTTCAGGTCGGCCAAGGATGGTCGAGCAATGAATTCATTGCTCCAGAGCGATTGATGGCATACGAAAACTGCACAGATGTTAAACAAAACTTTAAAATCTAACCGATTTGACGCCAGGTGGAAGCCTCTAACTGCCATTGAAAACATCAGGTAATTCCGTAAATCATAATAAATGATAATAATTATAGTTAAATGCCTGACTTGCCACTTCAGGCACAGGTAGTTCTCACGAGACCCCGGATGAAAAACCTTTCCGTCAAGACGCTCATCTCGACAGCGCTGATACTGCTGCTGAGCATGATCATCATCACTGGCACGCTGGCCATTCGCAGCGAGCTCGAATCCATCGACAAGCTGTCGGAAATCAACCAGATCAGTGCCGTTCAGGCCAACGACGCCAACCGCTTGAAGTCGCATCTCATGGAAGTGCGCCTGCGCCTGGCCCGCATGGTACTGCACAACATGAGCGGTAACGCCGACCGTGCCGCCAACGCCCTCGACCAGGCACGCGACAATCTGGTCGAGAG
>NZ_JAMZBD010000064.1:0-10019 GCF_024158685.1 Halomonas sp. 707D4
GAGCATCTTGCCCCAGTCCTTGACGCCGACGTCGCCGGTGGCCATGCCGCGCACCATCAGCGTCGCCGCCTGGGCGCCGGCGTTGCCGCCGCTGCCGATCAGAAGCGGCAGGAAGAACACCAGCGCCACTTGCGCTGCGATGATGTCCTCGAAGTAGGCGATGCCCGCCCCGGAGAACAGGTTGGCGAACACCAGGAGCACCAGCCAGGTGACGCGCTTGCGGTACAGGCTCCAGAGCGGCACCCGGCTCACGCCGTCCTCGAGCTGGCCGATCGACATCCCCTTGTGGATATCCTCGGTCGCCTCGGACTCGGCGACGTCCATGGCATCGTCGTGGGTGACGATGCCCACCAGCCGCCGCTCGTGATCGATCACCGGCAACGCCAGCAGGTCGTAGCGGGCGACCACCCGGGCCACCTCCTCCTGCGGCTTGTCCACCGCCGTGCTGATCACGTCCTTGATCATGATGTCGTCGACCAGCGCCCCCGGGCGCGCCACCATCAGCTGGCGCAGCGACATGGTGCCGATCAGCTCGCCGTCACCGTCGAGCACGTAGAGCTGGTAGACCGTCTCGGCGTCCGGCGCGGTCTGGCGCACGCGCATCAGCGCCTGCGACACCGTCATGCCACTGGCTATCGCTACATAGTCAGAGGTCATGATGGCGCCGGCAGTGCCCTCTTCGTAGCTCGAAAGCCGCTTGAGGTCCTCGCGCTCCTGGTGCGCCATGCGCCGCAACAGCGCCTCGCGGCGATCCTCGCCGAGCAGGTTGAAAAGATCCGCCCGCTCGTCGGAGCCCATCTCCTCTAGAAGCGTCAGCACCTGGGTATCGGAGAGCTCGCCGACCACCTCGAGCTGGCTCTCGCCGGGCAGGTAGCCCAGCACGTTGGCCGCCCGCTCGGTGGAGAGGATCTCGAGCACGGCCAGGGCCGCCGCGAGCTCTTCGTCCTCCTCGATCAGCTCTTCGAGGACTTCACCGATATCCGCCGAGCGTATTTCCGCCAGCCGCTCGGAGACTACCTCCCGGCTCGGCGCTTCCTTGCCGAGTTCGCCCAGCAGTTCCGTCTTCAGTTCCTGCAAGGTTTCATCGTTTAGCGACATCGCAATCTCCCTGACAGAGGTGTCATGTTGGATGAGTTTTTGCAGACGGGGTCTTCACTTGCGTGGCCTTATAGTAGCAGAGAAAAAAAACGCCCCTTGAACCCGAGGGCTCAAGGAGCGTCTTGTTCACGCCCGGGGCGTGAGTATCAGCCTTTGCCCGCCTTCTTGCGCAGCTGCTGGATCGTTCGCAGCTGGGCCACGGCCTCGGCGAGCTCCGCCGAGGCGCGCGTGTAGTCGAGCTCGGCGGATTTCTCGTTGAAGGCCTTGAGCGCGTCCTGACGCGCCTGCTCGGCGGCGGCCTCGTCGAGATCCCCCGCCCGCGCCGCGGCGTCGGCCAGGATCGTCACCACGTCGGGCTGGACTTCCATGAAGCCGCCGGAGACAAAGAAGTTCTCTTCCTTGCCGCCGTCCATGATCACCCGGATCGGCCCCGGCTGCAGCTCGGTCAGAAGCGGCGTATGACCCGGGAGAATCCCCAGATCCCCCATCAGGCCGGAAGCGATGACCTGCTCGACGCTTCCGGAGAAGATGGACGCTTCGGCGCTGACGATGTTGCAAGTGAAGCTATTCGCCATAGCGAATCCCCCTAATGAACGGGATTACTTCTTCATCTGGTTGGCTTTCTCGACCGCTTCGTCGATGGAGCCGACCATGTAGAAGGCCTGTTCGGGCATATCGTCGTACTCGCCGGCGAGGATCCCCTGGAAGCCGCGAATGGTGTCCTTCAGCGACACGTACTTGCCCGGCGAACCGGTGAACACCTCGGCCACGAAGAACGGCTGCGACAGGAAGCGCTGGATCTTACGCGCCCGGGCCACGGCCAGCTTGTCCTCGTCGGACAGCTCGTCCATGCCGAGGATGGCGATGATGTCCTTGAGCTCCTTGTAGCGCTGCAGAACACCCTGAACACCGCGGGCGATGTTGTAGTGCTCTTCACCGACCACCAGCGGGTCGAGCTGGCGCGAGGTGGAGTCCAGCGGGTCGATCGCCGGATAAATGCCCAGCTCGGCGATGGAGCGCGCCAGTACCACGGTGGCGTCCAGGTGCGAGAAGGTGGTCGCCGGCGACGGGTCGGTCAAGTCGTCCGCGGGGACGTAGACCGCCTGCACGGAGGTGATCGAGCCGTTGCGGGTGGAAGTGATACGCTCCTGCAGAACGCCCATCTCCTCGGCCAGCGTCGGCTGGTAGCCTACCGCCGACGGCATACGACCCAGGAGCGCCGATACCTCGGTGCCCGCCAGGGTGTAGCGGTAGATGTTGTCGACGAACAGCAGTACGTCGCGGCCTTCGTCACGGAATTTCTCCGCGATAGTAAGGCCGGTCAGCGCCACGCGCAGGCGGTTGCCCGGCGGCTCGTTCATCTGACCATACACCAGCGATACCTTGTCGATAACGTTGGATTCGGTCATCTCGTGATAGAAGTCGTTACCCTCACGGGTACGCTCACCGACACCGGCGAACACGGAGTAGCCGCTGTGCTCGGTGGCGATGTTGCGGATGAGCTCCATCATGTTGACGGTCTTGCCCACGCCGGCGCCGCCGAAGAGGCCGACCTTGCCGCCCTTGGCGAACGGGCACACCAGGTCGATGACCTTGATGCCGGTTTCCAGCAGCTCGTTGGAAGCCGCCTGTTCGGCGTAGCTCGGCGCCTTGCGGTGGATCGGCATGCGCTCGACTTCACCGATGGGGCCGGCCTCGTCGATCGGCTCACCGAGCACGTTCATGATCCGGCCCAGGGTCTCTTTACCCACGGGCACGGAAATGGCGGCTCCGGTGTTGGTCACGTCCAGGTTACGCTTGAGCCCTTCGGTGGAGCCCATGGCGATGGTGCGCACCACGCCGTCGCCCAGCTGCTGCTGGACTTCGAGGATGGTCTCCTTGCCGGAGACTGTCAGCGCGTCGTAGACCTTGGGCACGGAGTCCCGCGGAAACTCTACGTCAATCACCGCGCCGATGATTTGTACGATACGTCCGCTCATCTTGGTTCCTCTTTAAAACCTGCAAATGAAACCTGTCTGCCTGAAGCCGGCTAGCGGCTTCAAAGGCGTTATACGGCTGAAGCGCCGCCGACAATCTCGGAAATTTCCTGGGTGATGGCGGCCTGGCGGGCCTTGTTGTAGACCATCTCCAGATCGTCGATCAGATTGCCCGCGTTGTCGGTCGCGCTCTTCATGGCGATCATCCGGGCGGCCTGTTCGCACGCACCGTTCTCGACCACCGCCTGATACACCTGCGATTCGATGAAACGAACCAGCAGGCTGTCGAGCAACGCCTTGGCATCCGGTTCATACAGGTAGTCCCAGCTTCCGGGACGGGCGTTTTCCTCGTCATGCTTCGCATCGTCGCCCATCGAGGACGAGAGCGGCAGAAGCTGACGAACCACCGGCTTTTGCGTCATGGTGTTGACGAATTCGTTGTACACCACGTACAGACGATCCAGCCGGCCTTCGTCGTAGGCTTCGAGCATGACCTTGACACTGCCGATCAGCCCCTCGACGCTCGGCTTCTCGCCCAACCCGCTCTTCGCGGCGACCAGGTGGCCCCCGTACTTGCGAAAGAAGGCGGAGGCCTTGGAACCCAGGGCACAGAAGTCGAGCTCGGCGCCTTGCTCTTTCCAGGCCGCGGCGTCTTTCAGCACGGCCTTGAAGAGGTTGACGTTCAAGCCGCCGCACAGGCCGCGATCCGTGGACACCACGATGTAACCAACGCGCTTCACCTCGCGCTCGACCATGTAGTCGTGCTTGTACTCGGGGTTGGCGTCGGCGATGTGGCCGACCACGTTGCGAATCTGCCGTGCGTAGGGCTGGCCAGCCTTCATCAGATCTTGCGCTTTACGCATCTTCGACGCAGCGACCATTTCCATGGCGCTGGTGATTTTCTGCGTATTCTTGATGCTCCCGATCTGGGTGCGTATCTCTTTTGCAGCTGCCATAGCGATCTACCCTTCGTTCGTGGCTCTCAGAAAGTAGCGAAGCCCGCCCTCAGGCGGGCCGACCATTACCAGCTCTGAGTCGCCTTGAACTGCTCAAGACCCGACTTCAAGCCGCCCTTGATCTCGTCGTTGTAGTCGCCGGTCTGGTTGATCTTGTCCATCAGATCACCATGCTCGGACTTCATGTAGTCGTGCAGGGCACGCTCGAAGTCCAGCACCTTGTCGACGCTGACGTCATCCAGATGACCTTCGTTGGCGGCGTAGAGCGTGAGCGCCATCTCGGCCACGGACATCGGCGAGTACTGGTTCTGCTTCATCAGCTCGGTGACGCGCTGACCGTGCTCGAGCTGCTTGCGGGTCGCCTCGTCGAGATCCGACGCGAACTGCGAGAACGCCGCCAGTTCGCGGTACTGGGCGAGAGCCAGACGCACGCTGCCGCCGAGTTTCTTGATGATCTTGGTCTGGGCCGAGCCGCCAACGCGCGATACCGAGAGACCGGCGTTGATCGCCGGGCGGATACCGGAGTTGAACAGGTTGGTTTCCAGGAAGATCTGGCCGTCGGTGATCGAGATCACGTTGGTCGGAACGAACGCGGAAACGTCGCCGCCCTGGGTCTCGATGATCGGCAGTGCGGTCAGCGAGCCGGTCTTGCCGGTCACTTCACCATTGGTGAACTTCTCGACGTAGTCGGCGTTGACGCGCGCGGCGCGCTCGAGTAGACGCGAGTGGAGATAGAACACGTCACCCGGGTAGGCTTCACGGCCCGGCGGACGGCGCAGCAGCAGCGATACCTGACGATACGCCACGGCCTGCTTGGAGAGATCGTCATAGACGATCAGCGCGTCTTCGCCACGGTCGCGGAAGTACTCGCCCATGGTGCAGCCGGAGTAGGCGGCGAGGAACTGCATCGGGGCCGGATCGGCGGCGCCGGCGGCGACGACGATGGTGTGGCCCATGGCGCCGTGCTCTTCGAGCTTGCGCACCACGTTGGCGATGGTCGACTGCTTCTGACCGATCGCGACGTAGACACAGGTCACGCCCTTGCCTTTCTGGTTGATGATCGCGTCGATGGCGATCGCCGACTTGCCGATCTGACGGTCGCCGATGATCAGCTCACGCTGACCACGACCGATCGGCACCATGGAGTCGATCGACTTCAGGCCGGTCTGGATCGGCTCGTCGACGGACTGACGCGTGATGACGCCCGGCGCGACCTTCTCGACCGCGTCGGTCATCTTGGCGTTGATGTCGCCCTTGCCGTCGATGGGGTTACCCAGTGCATCGACCACGCGGCCGACGAGCTCGGGGCCCACCGGCACCTCGAGGATACGACCGGTACAGGTAGCGGTCATGCCCTCTTCGAGCAGGAGGTAGTCACCCAGAACCACGGCGCCGACGGAGTCGCGCTCGAGGTTGAGCACCATGCCGAAGATGCCATTCGGGAATTCGATCATTTCACCGAACATCGCGTCTTCGAGGCCGTGGATTTTCACGATGCCGTCGGAAACGGTGACGATGGTGCCCTGGTTACGGGCTTCGGATGCGACGTCAAGCTTCTCGATACGCTGCTTGATGATGTCGCTGATCTCGGAAGGATTCAGTTGCTGCATGCCATGTCCCTCGGACTCAAGCGGTGAGCGCGTCAGAAAGGCGGTTCAATCGACCGCGTACCGACCCGTCGATGACGGTGTCGCCGGCACGCAGGATGACACCGCCGATGAGCGACTTGTCGACCTGAGTAGTAATGGAGATTTCGCGATTCAGACGTTTCTTGAGCGCGTTTGCGAGCTTGGTCTGCTGCGCCGCCGTCAGCTTGTAGGCGGACGTGACGGTGACCTCGACACGCTGGTCGAATTCGGCGCGCAGGCGCTCGAACTGGTCAGCGATAAAGGGCAGGGCAGACAGGCGGCCTTGATCGGCCAGGGCCACCAGGAAGCGTTCGACGCCGTCGGGCTGTTCCGGCAATGCGCCGGCCAGCAGCTCGACCTTCTTGTCGTTGGCGACCTTCGGACTCCCCAGCACGCGGCCGACGCCTTCGTCGGCGACGGCCACGCTCAGGAAGTTCAACGCCTGGGACCAGCTATCAAACGCTTGTTGATCACGCGCGTATTCAAACGCCGCCTTAGCGTAAGGACGAGCGACGGTAAGTAGTTCCGCCATGGGTCACCTCCTTACAGTTCGGCAGCAAGCTCATCAAGCAACTTGCGATGCGCTTTCTCATCGACCGACTCTTGCAGGATGCGCTCGGCGCCGATGATCGCGAGGCGAGACACCTGAGCACGAAGCTCGTCTTTCGCGCGATTCACTTCCTGCTCGATTTCGGAGCGGGCGCTGGCGACCAGACGTTCGCCTTCGGCGCGCGCCGTAGCGCGAGCTTCCTCGACGATCTGGGCGGAGCGCTTGTTGGCCTGCTCGATGATGGCAGAGGCCTGCTCCTTGCTCTCCTTGAGCGTCTGCTCGGAGCGCTCTTGAGCAAGCTCGAGATCGCGCGTCGCACGGCTGGCTGCATCCAAGCCATCAGCAATCTTCTTCTGGCGCTCGTGAAGCGCGTTGCTGATCGGAGGCCACACGTACTTTATGCAAAACCAGACAAAGATCGCGAAGGCGATCGTCTGCCCGATAAGCGTCATGTTGATATTCACAGGACTGTACCTCTGACAAGTTCGTGGCGACCGGAGTAAAGCAAAACCGAGCGGAGTGCCGCCCGGTCAGGCTTGCTTAACCGGCGACAACGAAGATCAGGTACATCGCGATACCAACGCCGATCATCGGTACGGCGTCGAGCAGACCGGCCATGATGAAGGTCTTGGTTTGCAGCTGGTCGCCGAGTTCCGGCTGACGCGCGGTGGACTCGAGCAGCTTGCCGCCCAGGATGGCGAAGCCGATGCCGGTCGCCAGTGCGCCCAGACCGATGATGATCGCAGCTGAGAGATAAACCATTTCCATGATGTTGCTCCTGAGTTCAAGTGGTGGTTAAGGGTTGAGGGTTGAAGTTACGGGTTATTCGAAACCGGTGGCGTCTGATGAACGCCTAGTGATGCTCGTGCGCCGCGCTCAGGTACACCACCGTCAGTACGGTGAAGATGAACGCCTGCAGCGTGACGACCAGGATGTGGAAGATCGCCCACGGCACGTCCAGCACCCAGATGGCCCAGAAGGGCAGCATCGCGATCAGGATGAAGATGACCTCGCCGGCGAACATGTTGCCGAACAGACGCATCGCCAGGCTGAACGGCTTGACCAGCAGCGAGACGACCTCGAGCACCAGGTTGAAGGGGATCAGCGCCCAGTGGTTGAACGGGGTCAGCGACAGCTCGCGCGCGAAGCCGCCCACGCCCTTCACCTTGAAGTTGTAGTAGAGGATCAGGCCGAACACGCCCAGCGCCATGCCGAGGGTGGCGTTGACGTCGGTGGTCGGCACGATCTTCATGTAGTCGACGCCGAGCTTGGAGAACAGCACCGGGCCGTAGTCCACCGGGATGATCTTGAGCGTGTTCATGAACAGGATCCACACGAACAGCGTCAGCGCGATCGGCGCGATGTGGGGGTTGCGCCCGTGGAAGGTGGAGCGGGTCAGGTTCTCGATGAACTCGACGACCATCTCGACGGCGTTCTGAAGTCCGCCCGGAACGCCCGAGGTGGCCACCTTGCCGGCCTTGCGGAACAGCCAGATGAACAAGAGGCCCATGGCGATCGACCAGCCCATGGTGTCCAGGTGAATGGCCCAGAAGCCCATCTCGACGGCCTCTTCGGCCGAGTGCGCCAGCGACCAGCCGTTGACCGGGTGATGCCCGAAGGTCAGGTTCTGCAAGTGGTGCTGGATATAGTAAGTCGTCGAGACTTCGTTTCCTGCGGCCATAGAGATGTCACCTCAATCAGTTGTGCGGCGTGTCTTGAGCATCAGCCAGGGTGCCAGCCAGTGCGTCGAGATGACCGCAACATAAGCGCTAAAAAAGAAAGTTGGGTTTGAAGGAGGCACTGTCACGAACACCAGCGTGAAAAGAGCCACCGTCAAACCGAACTTGCCCGCCGCGGCGCGCAACAGGCGGTTGGCGCCGCGAACCCGGTGCGATGAGAAGATTCCCATCCGTTGAACGAAGAACACATGAGGCAGTACCGCGACCAGCGCCCCCAGGGCGAACGAGGCCGCGCCACCGGCGCGCTCCAGTCCAAACGCGCCCGCCGTGCCCAGAAGCGCCAGCACCAGTTGGGCGCGTAGCAGTGACACGGTGTACGCCTGGCGTCGCCGGACTTCAAATCGCTGCATGACGTGTCGGCACCTGTCGCCGCGTGTTGTTTCATCCGGGCCAGGCCGTTTCGTCATCGAAAACGACCTGCGCAAATCTTGCGCGATTATAGGGAAGCGCTATCGCACCTTCAACCGAAGTTGCGTCTAATTTGCGGGTTTACGCGCGCACTTGCGACCAAAGCGTTAAAAAAGGCGCCTATCGTGCGGTCATTTAATGAGTCTGCTAGTTACTTGATCGATGCGCTCATTTGATATGCCCGAGAATGCCATCGAGCTCCTCGAGGCTAGTGTAGCGAATGGTGACCTTGCCCTTGCCGCGCTGGCCGTGATCGATGGACACCGGCGCGCCGAGCAGCTCGCCGAGCTGGGTTTCGAGCCGCGTGACGTCGGCAGTCTTGAGCGCACGCTTCGGTGCGGCCCGGGCCGCTTCGTCGCTGGCGAGCTTCTTGACCAGCGCCTCGGTGGCGCGCACGGTCAGGTCGTTGTTGACCACCTCGTGGGCAATGCGCCGCTGCTGGGCGCTGGAGAGCGACAGAAGCGCCCGGGCGTGGCCCATGTCGAGATCGCCGCGCTCCAGAAGCGTCTGCACCTCGGCGTCCAGGGTCAGCAGGCGTAGAAGATTCGCCACCTGGGTGCGCGACTTGCCCACCGCGTCGGCGATCTGCTGCTGGGTCAGCTCGAACTCGTCGCCGAGACGCTTGAGTGCCAGGGCCTCCTCCACGGCGTTGAGGTTCTCGCGCTGGATGTTCTCGATCAGCGCCAGCGCCAGTGCCACCTCGTCGCTGACCTCGCGGATCACCGCGGGAATGACGTCGAGCTCGGCGAGCTGGGCGGCGCGCCAGCGGCGCTCGCCGGCGATGATTTCATAGCGCGCCTCGCCCACCGGGCGCACCACGATCGGCTGCATCACGCCCTGGGCGCGAATCGAGTCGGCCAGCTCCTCGAGCGCCTCGGGCTGGATGTCGCGACGCGGCTGGTACTTGCCGCGGCTCAGTTGCCCCAGCGGCAGGCGCTCCAGCCGCTCCTGGGCAGGGTCCTGGGCGGTGGCCGCCAGCGGCGACTCCACTTCCGTAAGTACGCCGTCGCCGGCCAAGTCCAGCGTGTCGCGGCGACGGGCGCCCGCTCCGATGAGGGCATCCAGGCCGCGTCCCAGCGCGCGTTTACGCGTCATGCGTTTCCCCTTAAACGTTGAATCAAGACCAAGCCCCTGCCGTCAGGCGTTCATCGCCCGTCCCCGATCGCCTTCAAAGCGACAGCTTGCGAATCATCTCCTTGGCGAGCACGCGGTACGCCTGGCTGCCCCGCGAAAAGCGCGCGTACTGGGTCACCGGAAGCCCGTGGCTCGGCGCTTCGGCCACCTTCACGTTGCGCGGGATGGTGGTCTTGAGCAGCGCATCGCCGAAGAAATCGCGCAGCTGCTTGTCGACCTCGCGAGTCAGGCTCGTGCGCTTATCGTACATCGTGCGCAGGATACCGGAAATCGCCAGTTCCGGGTTCACGCTCTCCTTGATCTGCTCGACGGTATCGAGAAGCGCCGAAAGCCCCTCGAGGGCGTAGAACTCGCACTGCAGCGGAATCAGCACCCCGTGGGCGGCGGTCAAGGCGTTGACCGTGAGCATGTTGAGCGACGGCGGGCAGTCGATCAGCACCACGTCGTAGTCGTCGGCGACCGTGGCCAGGGCGGTCGAGAGCCGGCTCTGGCGCTCGTCGCGGTCGAGAAGCTCGACCTCGGCGGCGGTC
>NZ_JAMZBD010000065.1:0-10015 GCF_024158685.1 Halomonas sp. 707D4
GCTCGGGCAGTGGCTGTGTGCGCTGGAAGCGGGCACACAGCGCCTGGGTGCGCCGGTACTGGTGATTCTGGGCAATATACCCGCCTTGAAGGCGCAGACCCGATTCGTCACGACCAATCTCAACCGATTGTTTTTTCGCGAGTTAGACCGTGACGGCGACGAACCGGACCGGGCGCGGTTGCTGATGGCCGAGGTGGACGCCTTCTTCGCGCGCAACGCCGGGCGCGCCCGCCTGCACTACGATCTGCACACGGCGATTCGCCAGAGCCTCTACCCGCGCTTCGTGGTGGAGCCTTTCAGCGATACCTCCACCGAGGCGCGCCAGTGGGCGTGGCTGGCCGGTGCCGACATGCAGGCGGTGCTGCACCAGCATCAGCACAGCCACACGTTCTCCCACTACAGTCGCCACTACCACGGCGCCCAGGCCTTCACCTTCGAGCTGGGCCGCGTCGCTCCCTTCGGCCATAACGATCTGGCAGCGCTGGCTCCCATGCTCGCGCTGATCGCGACCCTCGGCGCCGGGGAACTTCCCGCGTCGAGCTCGACGGCCCCCCTCGCCTTCTTTCGCGTCGAGCACGAACTCTTGCGCACCTGCGAGGATTTCACGCTGTGCTTTGCCGAAGACGTGGCGAACTTCACTCCCTTCGCGCCGGGCACCAAGCTTGCCAGCGACGCCCAGGCGGGCGACTTCGTGGTGGGCGAGACGCCGCTGCGCGTGGTGTTTCCCAACGCCCGGGTGGAAATAGGCGCGCGGGCCGCGCTGCTGGTGAGCCCGGTGGAGAAATGAGCATCGAGCGGCTTACAATGGCGTTTCATCAACAAAAACAAGCAAGGGGCAGTGTCTGGCATATCGGTTGGAGCATTGATGAGCCAGCACATTTGCATAAGAACGAGCATGTCGGGCATAAGGCCTGATAGAATCGCCCCTTTTTTTCGCGCCAGCCGCCTGTGACGTCCGTGTTTTTCATCGGTTGCCAGTGCGGCAACCTTGCTCTGGAGCCTAGTTATGGCCGCAACGCCTACGCCTCTTGAAGTGCGCAACATCAAAAAGCGCTTCGGGGATACAGAAGTTCTCAAGGGTCTTTCACTAAAAGCGCACAAGGGGGACGTGATCACCCTGATCGGTGCGTCCGGTTCGGGCAAGAGTACCTTCCTGCGCTGCATGAACCTGCTCGAGCAGCCCGACGACGGTGACCTGATCGTCCACGGCGAGCCGGTGCGCTTCAAGGTGACCCGCCACGGCCGCGAGCCAGCGGACCGTCGCCAGGTGGTCAAGATGCGCGCCAAGCTCTCGATGGTGTTCCAGGGCTTCAACCTGTGGGCGCACATGACGCTTCTGGAGAACATCATCGAAGCACCGGTGCACGTGCTGGGCCAGTCGAAGAAGGAGGCCATCGAGCACGCCTACGCGCTGCTCGAGCGGGTGGGCCTGACCGCCCGTGCCAACGCCTATCCAGCGCAGATGTCCGGCGGTCAGCAGCAGCGCGGCGCCATCGCGCGCGCCTTGGCCATGGACCCGGAGGTGATGCTGTTCGACGAGCCTACCTCGGCGCTCGACCCGGAGCTCGTGGGCGATGTGCTCAAGGTGATGCGCGATCTCGCCAATGAAGGACGCACCATGGTGGTGGTGACCCACGAGATGGGCTTCGCGCGAGACGTGTCGAGCAAGGTGATCTACCTGCACCAAGGCCTGATCGAGGAGGCCGGCACGCCAGAGGAGGTGCTGAGAAACCCCACCTCGCCCCGGCTCAAGCAGTTCCTGGCTCCCAAATACTGATTTCGCGAGGCACACCATGCTGGATTTGCAGGGCTACGGCCCACGGCTGATCGAGGGCGCCGGCGTCACGGTGCAGCTGGCGATTCTGTCACTTCTGCTGGCAGTCGTGCTGGGCTTGCTCACCGCCACCGCCAAGATGTCGCGTAGCTGGCTTCTTCATAGAGTCGCCACACTCTATACCACGGTCATTCGCGGCGTGCCGGATCTGGTGCTGATGATGCTGCTGTTCTTCGGCGGCCAGATCGGCGTCAACATGATCAGCGACATGCTCTACGACCACTTCGACATCGACCTCTACATCAACTTCAACGCCTTCGCCGCCGGGGTGCTGACCATCGGTTTCATCTTCGGGGCCTACATGGGCGAGACCTTTCGCGGCGCCTTCATGGCCGTCGACGAAGGCCAGATCGAGGCGGGCAAGGCCTACGGCATGAGCAACGCCCTGCTGTTTCGCCGCGTACGCTTTCCGCAGATGATGCGCCACGCCCTGCCCGGGCTCTCCAACAACTGGATGGTGCTCTTGAAGACCACAGCGCTGGTCTCGGTGATCGGGCTGACCGACATGGTACGCGTGGCCGCCGAGGCGTCGCGCGCCACCCACGAACCCTTCGTTTTCCTGCTGCCGGTAGCGGCGGTGTACCTGTTGATAGCGAGCGTCTCGGAGTGGATCTTCGCGCAGCTGCAAAAACGTTATAACGTCGGCTTCGGGGGACAGTGACCATGGATATCACCACCTGGATGTTCGAGTGGCTTGAAGGCAATGCCATCTTCACGCCCAATACGCTCGGCTACTACTGGGACGGGTTCGTCACCACCACGCAGCTGGTGTTTCTATCCCTGCTGGCGGGGCTCTTGCTGGCAGTGCCGCTGGCCATTCTGCGAAGCTCCCGGCACAAGTGGATCAGCCTGCCGGTGTACGCCTATACCTACGTGTTTCGCGGCACGCCGCTTCTGATCCAGCTCTACATCATCTACTACGGCGTAGTGTTCTTCGACGGCATTCAGGAGACGTTTCTGTGGCCGATCCTGCGCGAGGCGTTCTATCCTGCGCTGATCGCCTTCACCCTCAATACTGCCGCCTATACCACCGAGATCTTCCGGGGTGCGATCAAGGCAACGTCGCAAGGCGAAATCGAGGCGGCCAAGGCCTACGGCATGTCGCCCTCCCTGATGATGCGGCGCATCATCCTGCCGAGCGCCTTTCGCCGTGCGCTGCCCTCCTACGGCAACGAGGTGATCTTCATGCTGCACGCCAGCGCCATCGCGAGTGTCGTGACGCTCACCGATCTGACCGGCGCCGCGCGCTTCGTCTATGCGCGCTTCTACGCCCCGTTCGATGCGTTCTTGTTCGTGGCGGCGATCTACCTTTGCATGACCTTTGCCATCCTGTTCGTGTTCCGCCAGCTCGAAAAGCGCTTGCTGGCGCACTTGAAGCCGCTTTCCCACTAGCCGAGACAGGAACAAGCAGCAGGGCGATCAAACGAACGTTGGTTTAGACGCGCCCTGCTCTTTTCGTCAACGCTTGGGTAGGTTAGTTTAGAGAGGATCACGTACGTGTCCCCGCATACTCAAGGAGAACTTCCAATGAAAAGAATTCTGACGCTTTCCGTTCTGGGCCTGGCCGTGGCCGCCGCCTCCTCCGCTCAAGCGCGGGACTACGACAACGTCCGCATCGGTGTGGACATTCCTTACGAGCCCATGGAGTACCGCAGCGCCGACGGCGAGCTGACCGGCTTCGACATCGATCTGGGCAATGCGCTGTGCGAGGAGATCGGCGTGAGCTGCGAGTGGGTCGAGCAGGAGTGGGACGGCATCATCCCGGGGCTGATGTCACGCAACTACGACGCCATCATGTCCTCGATGACCATCAATGAAGAGCGCCGTCGTCAGGTGCTGTTCTCTGACCCCTACATCACCATGCCCTCGGCCTGGTTCGCGCCGCAAAGCCTCGATATCGACGAAGCCAACGAAGAGACTCTCGACGGCATGACCATCGGTGTCCAGCGCGGCACGCTGCAGGACAACTACGTGACCGACAACTTCGGCAGCGTCGCCGACATCAGCCGCTACGCCACCGCCGACGACATGGTGCTCGACATGGACGCCCAGCGCCTGGACATCGTCTTCCTCGACTTCCCGATCGGCCACTACACGCTGATCGAGGGCAACGACGGCGAGTACAAGGAAGTCGGCGAGCGGATCAGCGAGCCCAAGGAGTACTTCGGCGACGGTTTCGGCATCGCCTTCCGCCAGCGTGACGAGGCGCTCGCCGAGCGCTTCAACGAGGCCCTGGCCACACTCCAGGAGAACGGCACCTACGACGAGATCTACGAGCGCTACTTCGGCGCCGAGTGAGCCTCGAGCGGCAATGCTTTTAGTAACAATGCCACGAACCCCCGGCCTTCGCCGGGGGTTTTCGTTTGGGTTGCGGTATAGTGGGGCGACGCCGGGATGAACTCACGTGCCCGGTGCCAGTCTGATCCAACGCTCAGGTCATGAAAGACAAGGAGGTTTTATGACGAATCCATCGGACGCCCCCGCACGATCGACCGCCGCGCCGGTATCGGCGCCGCGCGCCGACGAGCGCCCCTCGTCCCACTGGACCGCCTGGGGGCAGTGGCTTGCACTGGTCACGATGACCATCGACCATCTGGTGCGCTACGTGCTGCCAAGCGACTGGGACCTGAGCTGGGCAGGCTCTTCGATCGGGCGCATTGCCTTTCCCCTGTTTGCCGCCATGGTGGCCTGGCACGGGCTCTTCAATACGCGAAACCCCCTGCGCTACGCCCGTCGGGTGATGGTCATCGGTATCGCTGCCCAGGTGCCTTACATGATGATGCCGCGGGTAAGCGATGCGTTCGTGCTCAATGTCTGCTTTACCCTGGCAAGTGGCCTGGCCCTGGGAGCGCTGGTACGCCTGGGCTGGCAACACTACCTGCGCCAGACCCTGAACTTTGGCTGGCTGCTGATGGGCACCGCAGGGCTGGTCACCGTCTGGTATCTGCTCGGGTTCTGGGTGGAGTACGGCCATAACGGGCTGTTGTTGATTCCGCTGTTTATGTTTGCCATGCACGCGCTCAGCGAAACTCGAGACGCACTGATCTCAAGGCTCTGGGCGGGCTTGGCCGCGTTTCCGCTTCTTTGGATCGCGGGTCAGATGAACGCCTCGGACATGGCCAAGTCCTTTACCGTCGCCACCTGTTTGGTGGTACTACTTCTGGCAGCCGGCGCCTCCCAGAAGATTCCACCGGTATTCAAGGCCATGCCACGCAAGATGTGGCTTGCCTGGTACCCGGCGCACTTCGCCGTCATTGCGCTCTGGGTCGTGATCAGCGGTCGGTGGGCGATGTAGGTCAGGCAGTCGGGTGGCCACCCTCTCCCGCCCCCCTCTCCATCTCTGACTGATAGCGGCTAAGCCGGGCGCGGCCCGCTGCCTTGGCCTGGTACATCGCCAGGTCCGCCTGCCTGAGCACCTCGGCATGATCACATTCGACAGCGTTGAAGCAGGTATACCCCATGCTCGGCGTCACCTCCACCCATTGGTCGTTCAGGGAATACTGCCCGGTCAGCGCGGCCTTCAGCTCGGTCATCCGTTGGTGGGCCCGCGCTTCGGCCGCCTCGGTCAGGGGCTGGTTGATCAATACCAGCATCACGAACTCGTCTCCGCTGAGCCGAGCGGCCATGTCGTCATCCTTCAGATGACTGCTCAAACGCTCGGCCACTTGTACCAGCAGGGCGTCGCCGGCGGCGTGGCCGAAGGTATCGTTGATCAGCTTGAATCGGTCCATGTCGAGAAACAGCAGTACCCCGGTGCGCTCGTGGCTGGCGGCGTCGTCGCATAGTGCCGTCAACCGCGTCATGAACAGGCGCCGATTGGGGAGATCCGTCAGCGCGTCGTAGTTCGCCTGGCGATGAATGATCGCCTCGTGACGCATGCGCTCGGTGGAATCCTCGATGATGGCGACGCCGCCGATCGCCTGGTTATCGATGTCCTTGACGCTATTGAAGATCGCCCGAAGCGGTGTCCCCGGCAGGTTCTCCTTGAGGTCCAGTACGCCTTCGAAATAGCCTGTGCCATCGCGCAGGGCATCGCGAACCGCCTCAGCGACCCGTGGATCCGCTGACGCCGCCAGCATCGGGTAGTCGATCAACAGGTCCGCCTCGATGCCCAGGATCTTCACGAGCTCGTCGTTGCACTCGGTGATCGTGCCGGCCTTGTCGAAATGAAGCACACCGAACGGGGAGTGATCGAAAATGGAGCGATAGCGGCGTTCGCTTTCCAGAAGCTGCGCCTCTCGGGTGAGGATACCGATCCTCAAGGTGAAGTTGTCGTGAATGATACGGTTCAATTGGGCGCTGGTGGTCATCATCAGCCCCAGGTAGATCACCACCATGGCGCCAAAGGTTCGGGAGACCAAAGTGCCTTCGATCCAGAAAAGCACGGACAGCGGCACGAGCGCCTGGATCACGAAGCCCATGGCGATCCAGCGGTTGGAGGATAGCGTACTGGTACCGCCCCCGGTGACCCCGGCCATGGCAAACGCGACGGCGGCGAGTTGCTCCGGATGGTTGGGTGTGAAAAACAGTACCCCCGCCGCGCCCCAGACGGCGCCTGCCACCAAGGCACACAGGGCGAAGGTGTAGAGCCATCCTTTGTGACGAGGATTGGGATTAGCGTAATGGAATCGATAGGCCAGCCATAGCCGCAGCAGGGAAATGATGCCCAGTATCGCCAGCCACCTCAGCATCAGTCCTGGGTCATTGGCCTCCCAGATCGCCACCAGCATCAAGCTCGCCACCACCAGGCCACTGACGACCGGGACCCAAAGCTTGTTGTAAAGCAGGCCTACCTTCGCCATTTCGAGATCGCTGAGCGTCAGGGCTTTACCGGACACGCTCGCCAGGTGATAGGCCGCGATGGCTTCGGGCTTCCACTTCCAAGGCATAGTCTGCCCCTGTGCGTTTATGAGTTGGTTTTATGGACACACATAAAATTCAGCGAAGTTAGAAGTACGAGTTTTGTAGTACTCGCTTCCATATGCCAGTTTTATAGTATTTATCGACACAAAGCGATTTATCATTAGCCTAAAAAAACCGCCTGCAAGCAGGCGGTCATGAGGAGGGAATCAACTCTCAGAGGCGAAGCTCCAGGAAACCGGCGGCGCCTCGGGGAGCAGGGCCTGGCAGCGGCGCACCTTGTTCAGAAGCTCTTCGTGGGAGTTGGCCAGCACGTTGATGTGGGCAAGCTTGCGCCCGGCGCGCTCCTCCTTGTCGTAGCGGTGCAGGTGCGCCTGGGGAATGGCCAGAAGTTCGGCGCTGTCACCCTCGCGGCCGATCACGTTGACCATGCAGGTCGGCGCGATGGCGTCGGTGGCACCCAGCGGCAGCCCCTGCACCGCGCGCAGGTGGTTCTCGAACTGGCTGGTGACGGCGCCGTCCATCGTCCAGTGGCCGGAGTTGTGGACCCGCGGCGCCATCTCGTTGGCGAGAAGCCCCCCGTCGCGGGTCTGGAACAGCTCCAGCGCCAGCACGCCGACGTAGTCGAGCTCGTCGAGCAGCGCGCGAATGTAGCCGTCCGCCGTCTGCTGGACGCTCTCGTCCAGATCCGGCAGCGGCGCCACGGAGTAGCGCAGAATGCCACCCTCGTGCTGGTTCTCCGCCATCGGGTAGAACACCACTTCGCCGTCGCGCCCGCGCACCGCGATGATCGACACCTCGCGCACGAAGTCGACGAAGGCCTCGACGATCAGACGGGGATGGCCGATCGAAGCCCAGGCATCAGAGGCCTGCTCGGCAGAGGAAAGCACTGCCTGACCCTTGCCGTCGTACCCCTCAGTGACCGACTTGGCGACCACCGGGCAGCCGAGCTCGCGGGCCGCGTCGGCCAGCGCCTCGGCACTTTCGACGACGCGGTAGGCCGGGGTGGGAATACCGAGGCGATCGAACAGCGCCTTCTCCTCCACCCGGTTCTGGCACACCGCGATCGCCCGGCTCGAGGGGTAGACCGGCTTCACCCGCTCGATCTCCTCCACCAGCGCGACCGGCAGGTGCTCGAACTCGTAGGTGACCACGTCGACCTTGTCGAGAAACGCCGCCAGCTGCTGGTTGTTGGGGTCGACGATGACCTCGCCAAGGCCCACGCTCGGGCTGCCCGTGGTATCCAGAAAGGTGAAGCGGTTGCCCAGCGGATAGCCCGCCAGGGCCAGCATCCGGCCGAGCTGGCCGGCCCCCAGTACGCCAATGTTCATCGTCGCCTCCTCAGGCCTTGTCGCTGTCGGGCCGCGGGTCCGGGTTGTCCAGCACCAGCTGGGTCTGCTCGTGGCGAAACGCTTCGATCGCCTCGCGCACCGCGCGGTCCTGAAGCCCGACGATCTGGGCCGCCAGAAGGCCTGCGTTGGTGGCGCCGGCCTTGCCGATGGCCAGCGTTCCCACGGCGATGCCGCCGGGCATCTGGGCGATCGACAGCAGCGAATCGAGTCCCTTGAGCGCCTTGGACTCCACCGGCACGCCAAGTACCGGCAGCGCCGTCTGCGAGGCCACCATGCCCGGCAGGTGTGCCGCGCCCCCGGCGCCGGCGACGATCACCGCAAGCCCGCGCTCGGCCGCGCTCTTGGCGTACTCGAACAGCAGGTCCGGTGTGCGGTGGGCGGAGACCACGCGGGTTTCGTAGGCGACGCCTAATCGCTCGAGCATGTTGACGGCGTGTTCCATGACGGGCCAGTCGGATTTCGACCCCATGATCACGCCCACCTTGGGTGCGCTACCGGACATCTATTCGCTCCTCGGCCAGAGGCCTCAAACCGTTTCCTGACGAAAAAAGCCGCAAGGCTTAGCTGAATTTGAAGGCGCATAGTCTACCAGAGCGCGCCCGGTTAGGGGCTGGCTCGCCGGGACGAAATTTTCCTTCGCCCAGGCATTGAAAAGCGCCTTCGTTAGCGGCATTGTGTAGCTGTCATTTCAGACCCATGGAGTCACATGAGTACGGCATACTCGACTGCTCGCGCAGAAACGCTGGACCCTCCGCGAAGCAGCCCTGACCTCGATGTCAGGGAACTTGAAAAACGTACGCGCCTGATGCGTATCATTGCACGGTTGATCGCCGTATCGGATTTGGGAAGCCGCGAAATCGCCCGTCGGGCAGGCCTTCCCGTCCAGAAGATCAGCGACCTGCTCGCCGGAAGGCTCGAGCACCTGGACATGGACGAACTCAACGTCCTGCGCCGAACACTAGAGCTGGAGGCGCCATAGTCAAAGCGTCTGCCGCCAGAAGATACCAACGCCTCGCCTTCGCGGGGCGTTTTTCATGGCGCTTCCATTCAGAAAGCGCCGCCCAGCACGAGACTCCCCAGCACCATCAGGATCACCACCGCCCAGGCCGGAAGCGCCCATACGCACAGCAGCAGAAACCCTGACAGTGCCAGCGCAAAGTCGAGTGGCGTGAACACCGCGCTGCGCCACACCGGGTCGAACAGCGCCAGCGCCAGAATCCCTACCACCGCCGCATTGACGCCGCCCAAAAACGCCCGGGCGCGCGCCCAGCGGCGCAAGCGATTCCAGAACGGCAGCACGCCGACCAGCAGCAACAAGCCCGGCGCAAAGATCGCCACCAGCGCCAGCCCCGCGCCCACACCCATGTGAAGGCCCGGCCACAGCGCGCCCAGGTAAGCCGCAAAGGTGAACAGCGGCCCGGGCACGGCCTGGGCGGCGCCGTAGCCTGCCATGAAGGCGTTATCATCGATCACGCCCGCCTGCACCGTCTCGGCACTCAATAGCGGCAGCACCACGTGGCCACCGCCGAATACCAAGGCGCCAGCGCGGTAGAAGGCATCGATCAGGGTGAACCCGGCACCAAAGGACGCCAGCAGCGGCAGCACCACCAGTAAAGCGGCGAAGATCCCAAGCGCCAGGCCACTCGCTCGGCGAGAAACGCCGAAGGCCAGAGGCTCTCTCTGCGCAGAAGCGCTATCCTCGCGGCACCACCCGAGCCCTATTACCCCGCCCAGGGCAATGGCGACCACTTGCCCCCATGGCCCGCTCATCAGCGCAGCGACGAACACCGCCACCAGGGCGATGCCCGCCCGCAGGCGATCCGGGCAGAGGCTTTTCGCCATGCCCCACACCGCGTGGGCCACGATCGCCACCGCGACGAGCTTCAGGCTGTCGATCACCCGTTCGGCAAACGGCCCCTCCAGCACGGCGGCGCCAAGGGCGAACAGCACGAGCACGATGGCCGAGGGC
>NZ_JAMZBD010000066.1:0-9946 GCF_024158685.1 Halomonas sp. 707D4
TACTTGCTCGCCGCCGGGTTGACGTCGACGCCGTGGGCCATGGGCACGTGCTCCATGTGCTCGACGCCGCCGATGACGTACATGTCGCCCATGCCCGCCTTGATGTTGGCCGCGGCGATGTGCAGCGCGGTCATCGACGAGCCGCATAGCCGGTTGACCGTTTGCGCCGGCACGGTGCGCGGAATGCCGGTCATGATCGCCGCGTTGCGGGCGATGTTCATCGACTGCTCCAGGGTCTGGTTGACGCAGCCCCAGATCACATCGTCGACTTCCGACGGGTCCATGTTCGGGTTGCGATCGAAAAGCGCCTGCATCACCGCGGCGGACAGATTCTCGGCGCGCACGTTGCGAAAGGCGCCGTTCTTGGCCTTGGCCATGGCGGTACGAACGCCGTCGACCACCACGATATCTCTCGGATTCAAACTCATCTCATCTCTCTCCTGTACGCGGTGACTCAGGCCTTGGCCTGGTAGAAGCGTTCGCCGTTTTGCGCCATCTGCTTGAGCTTCTCGGTGGGCGCGTAGAGCGGGCCGAGCTCCTCGGCAAGCTTCTCGGCCTGGGCGACGAAGGTGTCGAGCCCCATGGCATCGATGTAGCGCAGCGCCCCGCCGCGGAAGGGAGGAAAGCCGATGCCGTAGATCAGCGCCATGTCCGCCTCGGCGGGGGTATCGACGATACCGTCCTCCAGGCAGCGCACGGTTTCCAGACACAGCGGCGTCATCATCCGCGCGATGATCTCCTCGTCGGAAAACTCCTTGCGCTCGCCGGTGACCTGCTTGATGAGCTCGTAGGCTTTTTCATCGGTGACCTTTTTCGGCTTGCCCTTCTTGTCCTCCTCGTAGGCGTAGAAGCCCTTGGCGTTCTTCTGGCCCAGGCGGTCGTTCTCGTACATCACCTGGATGGCGGTCTTGCCCTCGCGCGCCATGCGCTCCGGGAAGCCTTCCGCCATCACCTCGTTGGCGTGCACGGCGGTATCCATGCCGACCACATCCAGCAGATACGCCGGGCCCATCGGCCAGCCGAACTTCTCCATCACCTTGTCGACGCGCTGGAAGTCCGCGCCCTGCTCGACCAGAAAGCTGAAGCCGCCGAAGTAGGGAAACAGCACGCGGTTGACCAGAAACCCGGGGCAGTCGTTGACCACGATCGGCGTCTTGCCCATGGCGCGGGCGTAGGCGACGGTGGCGGCCACGGCTTCATCCGAGGTCTTCTCGCCGCGAATGACTTCCACCAGCGGCATGCGGTGCACCGGGTTGAAGAAGTGCATGCCGCAGAAGTTCTGCGGGCGCTCAAGGCTCTGGGCCAGCCGGTTGATCGAGATCGTCGAGGTGTTGGAGGTGAGAATGGTGTTCTCGCCGACGCTCTTCTCGACCTCGGCGAGCACACCCGCCTTCACCTTCGGGTTTTCGACCACCGCCTCGACCACCAGATCGACGTTCTCGAAGTCGCCATAGGAGAGCGTCGGGCGAATGTTGGTGAGCTTCTCGGTCATCTCCTCGACCGTGAACTTCTTGCGCTCGACCTGCTTGCCGAAGAGCTTGCGCGCCTCTTTCAAGCCGAGCTCGATGGCTTCCGGCTTGATGTCCTTCATCAGGATCGGCGTGCCCTTGGAGGCGCTCTGGTAGGCGATGCCACCGCCCATGATGCCCGCGCCCAGCACCGCAGTCTGCTCGACCGGGCGGGCAAGCTTCTCGTACTTGCCGGCCTTCTTCTTGACCACCTGGTCGTTCATGAACAGGCCGACCAGGTTGAAGGCCACCGGGCTCATGGCGAGCTTGGCGAACGCCTTGGCTTCGATCGCCTGGGCGCGGCCGCGCTCTTCGCCGGCACCCTTCTGGATCACCTTGATCGCCTCGATGGGCGCCGGATAGTGCGGTCCTGCCTTGCCGGCCACATACCCCTTGGCGGTCTCGAAGGCCATCATCTGCTCGATGGCGTTGAGCTTCAAAGGTCCCTTCTTCTCGTCGCGGCGACGCTGGTAGTCGAGCTCGCCGGTATTGGCACGATCGAGCAGATCGAGGGCGGCGGCCTCCAACTGCTCGTGGGCGACCACGGCGTCCACCGCGCCCACCTTCAGCGCGGCGTCCGGGCGGTTCTCGCTGCCGCCGGCGATCCACTCGATGGCGTTGTCGGCGCCGATCAGCCGCGGCAGGCGCACGCAGCCACCCCAGCCGGGCAGGATGCCGAGCTTGGTCTCCGGCAGGCCCATCTTGCCCTTCTCGCTCATCACGCGAAAATCGCAGGTCAGCAGCACCTCGCAGCCGCCGCCGAGCGCCAGCCCGTTGATCGCGGCCACGGTGGGAAACGGCAGGTCTTCGATGGCGTTGAAGATGTCGTGAACCTTGAGGTTCATCTGCTCGAGGTACGCTTCGCCCTTGTCGAACAGCGAGTGGAACTCGGTGATGTCGGCGCCGACGATGAAGACGTCCTTGCCGCTTCGAATCAGCAGGCCCTTCAAGTCGCGCTCACTTTCGATCGCGCTGACCGCCTCCCCCAGCTCCTTTACCACGGCGCTGGAGAGCTTGTTGATGGATTCGTCCTTCAGATCGAAGGTGAGCGTTGCGATGCTGTTGCCACCTTGGGTGTCACGACGCTCCACCGTGATGGCGTTGCCTTGATAGATCATCCGCGCTATCTCCACAGGTTCGGGCGCACCTCGCGAGGTGCCTGCCGCGCATTTCATACGGTCGTTTGATCGCCTTAGCTTGGTCGAGTCGTTCAGGATCGTCAAGCCTGCCCCGCGCTTGTCGGACACTTCCAAGCCCTTCACCGCCGATGTTCACAGCATGGGCCCTTGTGGCGCAAGGCGCGAGGGCCATCTATCGACTTTCGTTGCAAAGCCGACGATCATGGAGGTTTACCCGCTGAGTTCACCGTCATGGGCGCTTTCCTGACTCCCGCCCGGGTTACCGCGCTGCGCACCCGGGCCGAGCGCATCGTCGCGTTCGTCAAACCCTGGACCTTTCTCTGGCCGCCCGTCGCCTTCGCGGCGGGGCTTGGCAGCTTCTTTCTGGTCGACCGTCAGCAGTGGCTGGGGGCAGCGCTGGCGCTCGGGCTGCTGCTGGCCTGGGCCTTGATGCTGTGCGAAGGGCTGCTGTCACGTCTGCTGCGAAGGCGCGGGCAGGAAGGCTTGCCGCGCGCGGTGACCACCTTCATCGCCCAGATGATCCACCAGGAGACGCTGTTCTTCACCCTGCCGTTCATCCTCATCACCACGGTGTGGAACAGCGGCCAGCTGGTGTTCGCGGCGCTGGTGGTGTTCATGGCGATCTTTTCGATCATCGATCCGCTCTACTACAAGCTGGCCGGGCGATCGCGCAGCCTCTACTTCCTGTTTCACGCCCAGTGCGTGTTTCTGGTGCTGCTGGTCATCCTGCCGATCATGGTGCATCTCGACACAGGCCATAGCCTGCTGCTGGCGCTCGGCTTGACGGTGCTGATCGCGCTGCCGAGCTTCTGGAACCTGGTCAAGAAGCGCTCGCTCGCGCGCTGGTGCCTGTTTCTGGCGCTGCTGCTCGGCGTGGCCTTCGCTGGCTGGATCGGGCGCGTCTGGGTACCGCCGGCCACCCTCTGGATGACCGGAAGCGCCCTGTCGCCGGGATTCGACACGACGCAGCGTACGCCGCGAGGCGAAATGGCCTTGACGCCGACGGCGCTCGAGGCGAACGGGGTCTACGTCTATACCGCCATTCGCGCCCCGCGCGGCTTGAGTGAAACCATCTACCACGCCTGGCATCACAACGGCCAGGAGATGGACACGGTAACGCTCGACATCAGCGGCGGCCGGGAACAGGGCTACCGGGCCTGGAGTCACAAGCTCAACTTCCCCGAGGACCCGCGGGGCGACTGGCGCGTCGACATCATGACCGCCGGCGGGCAGCGCCTGGGGTTGATTCGCTTCACCGTGGCCGACGAGGAAGACGAGGCGACGCTTGCCGACGGGCGTATCCGGGCAAGCGGGTTGAGCCGCCTGAATCTCGGTCGCTTCGTTCCCGGACGCGAACCCAGCGCTGAGGGCGACGCTCCCTAGGGTTGGGCCAGGCGCTTGCATTCAGCGCGGCAGGTTATGACAATTCGGGTATCACACTTACGAGCAGCGATATTATGGGTTCATCGATTGGATTTCGAATTGCGCGTCTACCGCACCTGTGGCGCTCGATTCTGGATCGACGGCTGGCGCCGCTGGGTTTGACGCAAACGCGCTGGGTCACGCTCTATCATCTGGGGCGGCTGGGCGAGGGGCATCCGCAGTGCGACCTGGCCAAGGCGATCGGCGTCGAGGCGCCGTCGCTGGTGCGCACCCTCGGCCAGCTCGAGGCGCAGGGACTGATCGAGCGTCGCGCCTGCGACAACGACCGGCGCAGCAAGCGCATCTACCTCACCCCCGAGGCGGCGCCGCTGCTCGAGAAGATCGAGCACGTCGCCCAGCAGGCGCGCCGGGAGATCTTCGACGGCCTGAACGACGACGAGCTCGAGAAGCTCAACGAATGGCTCGCGCTGATCGAATCCAACGGACTGGCCATCCAGGCGCGTGACCAGGAAGGTTCGAGCGCCTAACGCTGAGGCGGCGCCAGGTGATCGGCGTGACCGCCCAGCATCTGGCGCAGCGCGGCGAAGGAGTGGGCGTAGTGCCCGAAGCGCTCGGCCCCCTGGGATTCCCACCACCAGAGCGTCAGCGCCCGAGCGCTCGACTCGATCACCAGCGCATCCCGGGGCAGGCGTTCGAGCAGCGCTTTCAGCGCCGTCTCGGCGTCATCCGAAAGCGGTCGCAGCGGAGCGATGCGCCAGCGCCAGCCGGCGTGAAAGCTTGCCAGCGCATCGCTCGCCTCGCTTTCGCGCAGCAGCACGAAGTCCGGCCCCGGCGCGTCTTGCGCATAGTTCCAGCGATAGGCGGGCATCATGCCCTTGAAGTGGTGCAGCGGGGGCTTCTCCATCTGGACGATGACGCCCTGTTTTCTTGCGCACGCTCTGAGCCCCACCTGACGCTTCTGGCGCGGGCTGGGCTTGAGCCACATCACTGGCGCGATCACGAACATCACGACCCCGAAAACGATCAGCCACTGCATGAAGATTCTCCGCTAAAGGACCCGCCACCGCTTTGCAAAAACCATGACATGGATCGTTGTTAAGCGCAGGCGTTGCGCTTAAAGTAAAGATTACCTACAAAGATGTTCCTTGTTGGCAAAGACACGCTGGTAAAAGACATTGCTGGCAAAAGACACAGGAGACGGACCATGAGCTATCACCATATTCTGGTCGCGGTGGATCTGACCAAGGACTCGCATCGCGTGCTCGAGCGGGCGATCGCCGTGTCCGAGCGCAACGCCAACGCCAAGATCTCGATCATGCATACCCTGGAGCCGCTGGGCTTCGCCTACGGTGGCGACATCCCGATGGACCTGACCAGCATCCAGGACCAGCTCGACGATCACGCCAAGAAGCGCCTGGCCGAGATCGCCACGCCCCACGTCGAGCCGCAGGACCAGCACGTGGTGGTGGGCATGCCGGATACCGAGATCCACCGCTTCGCCAACGATCACGGGGTGGACCTGATCGTGGTGGGCTCTCACGGGCGTCACGGCTTCGCTCTGCTCCTGGGCTCCACTTCCACCGGCGTGCTTCACGGTGCGCCTTGCGACGTGCTCGCGGTGCGCGTCGGACGCAAAGGCGAACAGACCGACGAATGACCACGAAGGCGCCCTTGCGGGCGCCTTTCTCCTGCGGGCGCCCTACTCGCCGGCCATCGCCTCGAGCTCCATCCAGCGCTCCATCGCTTCCTCAAGCCGCGTTTGAACACGTTCGAGCTCACCGAGCTTGGCGGTCACCTCGGTGGCGGGCTTCTGGTAGAAGCTCGGCTCGCCGATCACCCCTTCGAGCGCGGCCACCTCCGTTTCGAGCCGCTCGATCTCGCCAGGCAGGCCGTCGAGCTCACGCTGCAGCTTGTAGGAGAGCTTGGCCGACTTTTTCGGCTCCTCCTTCGGCTTGATGGACGGTTTTTCCTCGGTCTTGACGGGCTCGCGATTCTGACGCGCCGCGCCTTCCCAGGGTGCCGGGGGGAGCTTTCCGCCCTGGCGGATCCAGTCGGTGTAGCCGCCCACGTACTCGCGCACCACGCCGTCGCCTTCGAAGGCGAACATGCTGGTCACCACGTTATCCATGAAGGTCCGGTCGTGGGAGACCAGCAAGAGCGTGCCATCGAAATCGAGCAGCAGTTCTTCCAGAAGCTCCAGGGTCTCCATGTCGAGATCGTTGGTCGGCTCGTCGAGCACCAGCACGTTGGCGGGCTGGGTGAAGAGCTTGGCCAGCAGGAGCCGGTTGGACTCGCCGCCGGAGAGCGCCTTGACCGGCTGGCGTACCCGGTCCGGGGTGAACAGGAAGTCCTGCAGGTAGCTCATCACATGGCGGTCGCGCCCGCCCACGCTCACCCGGTCACTGCCCTGGGCGACGTTGTCGTAGACGGTCTTTTCGAGCTCGAGCCCGGCGCGCAGCTGGTCGAAGTAGGCCACCTTCAGGTTGGTGCCGAGCTGTACGCTGCCTTCGGTGGGTTCGAGCTCGCCGAGCAGAATCTTCAAAAGCGTGGTCTTGCCGGCGCCGTTTCTGCCCAGAAAACCGATGCGGTCGCCGCGCACGATCTCGATATTGAGATCGTCGAGGATCTTGTCGGCGCCGAAGCGCTGGGTGACGCCCTTGAGCTCGACCACCCGCTTGCCGGTACGCTCGCCGCTATCCACCGACAGGTTCGCACTGCCCTGGCGTTCGCGGCGCTGGCCGCGCTCGGCGCGCATCGCTTCCAGCGCGCGCACGCGCCCTTCGTTTCGGGTGCGCCGCGCCTTGATGCCCTGGCGAATCCACGCCTCTTCCTGGGCGAGCTTCTTGTCGAACTCGGCGTTCTCGCGCGCCTCCACCTCGAGTTCGTGCTGCTTGCGCGCCTGGTACTCCTCGTACTTGCCCGGGTAGCGGCCGAGCTTGCCGCGGTCGAGCTCGAGGATGCTGATGGCGAGCTTGGACAGAAACGCCCGGTCGTGGGTGATCAGCAGCACCGCGCCGTTGAAGGCCAGAAGCTGCTCCTCGAGCCAGCCGATGGTGTCGAGATCCAGGTGGTTGGTGGGCTCGTCGAGCAGCAGCAGGTCGGGCTCCGAGACCAGGGCGCGGGCCAGCGCCACACGCCGGCGCCAACCGCCGGAAAGCGCGTTCATCTCCGCCTCGGGCGGCAGCCCCAGGCGCGTCAGCACCACGTCGATACGCTGGTGGAACGACCAGCCGTCGATCGCCTCGATGCGTGTCTGGAGCACCGCCATCCGGTTCATGTCCGGGTCGGGGTCGTTGATCAGGTGCTGGTATTCGGACAGGAGTTCGCCGGCTTCCGGCAGGCCCATGGCCACCACGTCGAAGATGGTCATGCCGGAGGATTCGGGCAGCTCCTGGGCCAGCACGCCGATCTTGAGGCCCGGCGCGCGCCACACGGTGCCGTCATCGGCCTGGATCTCGCCGGCCACCAGCTTCAGAAGCGTCGACTTGCCGGTGCCGTTGCGCCCCACCAGTGCCAGCCGCTCGCCCTTTTCCACCGTGAGTTCGGCGCGATCCAGCAGAACGTGTGTCCCGTAGGCCAGTTGTAGCTGTTCTAGTCGTAGCAGGGTCACGCAGTATCCTCCATCGTCGTCAGGCGCACAGTGTAACGTATGGCCCGGGGTAACGGTGAAATCGAATCCGCCGGTGCCCCTTACCACCGGGCGCGCTCGCGCTTAAAACGTTACAATGCGTGCCTGTCCCAATGCCCGAACACGACGATCCAGGAGCCTGGTGTGACCGCCCCGAAAACGGATACCCTATTACCCGAAGCACTGCGGTTTCGCCCGCGCGAGGCGCTGGTGGACATCGGCGCCAACCTGACTCACGAGAGCTTCGCGCGCGACCTTGACGCGGTGATCACGCGCGCCCAGGCGGCCAACGTGACGACGATGATCGTGACCGGCACCGACGTTGCCCACGCCGAGCAGGCCATCGAGCTCGCGGCGCGCCATCCCGGCCTCTATGCCACCGCCGGCGTGCACCCTCACGACGCCAGCGGCTGGAGCACGGACGTCCAGCGACGCCTGACCGAGCTCTATCGCCGGCCAGGCGTGGTGGCGGTCGGCGAGTGCGGGCTCGATTTCAACCGTAACTTCTCCACCCCCGCCGAGCAGGAGAAGGCGTTCGAAGCGCAGCTGGCGCTCGCCGCCGAAAGCGGCCTGCCGCTTTTCCTGCACGAGCGCGACGCCGGCACGCGCATGCAAGAGATCCTCAAGGCGTGGCGCGACGACATTCCGCCAGCGGTGATCCACTGCTTCACCGGGGAGGCCAGCACGCTCTACGGCTATCTCGATCTCGATCTGCACATCGGCCTGACCGGCTGGATCTGCGACGAGCGCCGCGGCCATCACCTGCGTCCGCTGGTAAAGGAGATTCCGCTTGGCCGAATGATGATCGAGACCGACTGCCCGTATCTTCTGCCGCGCAACCTGCCGGCGAAGCTCAAGGGGCGGCGTCACGAACCGGCGCTGCTGCCCTGGATCGCCACCGAGATCGCCCGCTGGGGAGAGGTGAGCGAGGAGACGCTGGCGCGCGAGACCACCCGCACCGCCCTGCGCTTTTTCAATATCGACACCGCCGTGAAGGAGGCCTGACGTGGCCGATTACCCCGGATTCATCGCCATCGAGACCGGTGACGAGGATGGCCTGCCGCTGGCGATCGCCTGGTCGCTGCCGGACGGGCGCATCAAGCACACCCTGATCCAGCCCGACGACAGCTGGATCGACGAGGACACCAATGTCTCGGGCGCCTACAGCTTCGAGGAGCTCGAAAGCCTGGGCGTGAGCCCTCTGGACGTGATCCGCGAGCTCGAGAACGACCACTTCTCCGCCACGCTCTACACCAGCGACAACGGGGAGGACGAGGCGGCGCTCGCCCGGCTTTTCGATACCTACGGGCTCGACCCCTTCGTCGAGCTGGCGCCGGCCCAGGTGCTCTACGCTTCGCTCTCGAGCGGCGAGTGGCACCGCCTGCGCAACGACATCTTCAGCGACCGGGGCCTCGAGCCGATGCGCGCCGAGCACGAGATCGAGGTGATGCTGATGATGCATCAGCGCCTGACCCAGGACGCCTGATCGAGTATCGCGCGCCCGGCGGCCACGGCGTGCGCCAGCGGCTCGCCGTCCTGGTAGAAACGCTTCAGCGCGTGGCGAAATGCCCGGGCGCGCAGAGGCAGGCCCTCGCGCTCGAACCGCTCGGCACGCGCGAGCACCTTGGCTTCGAAGGCGGCGCGGTCGACCTCCACTGCGCCTCCGAGGTTGTCGACGCTGACGTGAAAGGGGCGATTGCAGGCGTGAGTGAAGAGAGATTCCAGCGCCTGGGGCGCGATCTCGGCACGCTCGAAGGCCGCCTGCTGGTCGGCGTCACGGCCATCCGGCAGGTACCAGTAGCCGTAATCCTCGCGCAGGCGGCGCTCGGCACCGGCAATGCACCAGTGGCTGATCTCGTGCAGGGCACTGGCGAAGTAGCCGCGAGCGAAGATCACCCGATGGCAAGACGTGGCGTCGTCGGCGGGCATGTACAGGGGCTCGTCGCCGCCCTTGATCAGCCGCGTTTGATAGGTGTCGGCGAACAGGCCGTCGAACAGCGCGATGATGTCGGCAAGCGTCCAGCGCTCGGAGGATAGTGTCACGTGAGTTCGCTTCGATCGAAATAGATGGAAGAGCATGGCGCGAGAGCACCATGATGGTGCAAAGCGCCGGTTTCATGAGCCAAGACGGCCGGAATTTGCTACGCTAGCGCCCTTTCTTGGTCCCGCTTTTTTACAGGAGCCTTCCCGTGGGCGCCGTTTCTCATCGTATCAAAACCACCTACTGGCCTGAAACGCGAATGCTGCTGACGCTGGCGCTGCCGATCTGCGGCGCGCAGCTCGCACAG